>SVNU01000007.1 GCA_015066715.1 Ruminococcus sp.
GAGAAAAAGAAATGTATTTTTGGTACTTTTTGTACAAGCAAAAAGTACATAATTTTAGAAAGATAAATATAAATATATATTCTTAATAAAATATGCGGAGTTTATTTTTATTTACAAGTGAAATAAAACGCAATATGGGTCCAGCGTCACGCTGGTAAATATAAATTTAAGCCCGATTTAAAATCGGGCTTGTTGTTATTAATTATAGAATCATTTTCCGTAATATGCAAGCATATAAAGATTTTTAAGCTCTGCAATTCTCGGAACTCTTGGATTGGCAGTAGTACACTGATCATCAAAAGCCTTATATGCAAGGTCTTCAAGAGACTTTTCATAAACCTTAGGGTCAATATAAGATCTCTTATCAATTTCTCCTGCTTCCTTGATTGAAAGTGGAATGCCAACCTGTGTCATAAGCTTTCTTACTGCATCTGCAAGTGCCTTTACACCTTCCTCATCTGTTGCATCATTTGCAACAAGACCAAGTGTTTTGGCGATTTCACAGTATCTTTCAGGTGCCATATAATGGTCATATTTTGGCCATGCAGCAAATTTTGTAGGAGTTTTCTGTCCGTTATATTCGATAACATGTGGGAGAAGATATGCATTTGCAAGACCGTGCGGAATGTGGAATTCACCGCCAAGCTTATGTGCAAGTGAGTGGTTAATGCCAAGGAATGCATTTGTAAATGCCATACCTGCAATACATGAAGCATTGTGCATTTTTTCTCTTGATAATTCATCCCCTACACTGTATGAAGTTGGCAGGTATTTGAATACAAGCTTTATAGCATGAAGTGCCATAGCATCTGTATAGTCATTTGCAATTGTTGAAACATAGGATTCAATAGCGTGTGTCAGAACATCAAGACCTGTAAAGGCAACAGATGTTTTAGGAAGCGTCATAACAAACTGAGGGTCAATAATAGCAATGTCAGGTGTAAGCTCATAGTCAGCAAGAGGGTACTTCATATTATTTGCCTTGTCAGAAATAACGGCAAATGAAGTAACTTCAGAGCCTGTACCTGATGTTGTAGGAATGGCAACAAGCTTTGCTTTTTTACCCATTGTAGGGAATTTATAAACTCTCTTACGGATATCCATGAACTTCTGAGCCATACCGATAAAGTCAGCGTCAGGATTTTCATAGAACAGCCACATACCCTTTGCAGCGTCAATTGCACTTCCGCCGCCGAGTGCGATGATAGTATCAGGCTGGAAGTGATTCATCATTTCAACACCCTTTTTAAGTGTTGTAAGGTCAGGGTCAGGTTCAACGTCGCTGAACACTTCCACAATCGGTTTAGATGAATTCTTCTTGAGCTGATAAAGTACCTTTTCGATAAAGTTGTATTTAATCATTCCAGGGTCAGTAACAATCATTACACGCTTGATTTTCGGCATTTTAGCAAGGTACTGTACCGAACCCGGTTCAAAATAAATCTTTTCCGGAACCTTAAACCACTGCATATTCAGTCTCCTCTTGGCAAGTCTCTTTTTGTTGATAAGGTTTTTTGCTGATACATTTTCAGAAACAGAGTTTTTACCATATGAACCGCATCCAAGTGTAAGAGATGGTGCCATTGAATTGTAAACGTCACCGATAGCACCAAATGACGCAGGAGAATTGACTACCACACGGCTTGCTCTCATAACCTCACCATATTTTTTGATAAGCTCATCGTCTGATGAATGGATTACCGCTGTATGACCGGCACCATGCTTTAACATTTCCTTACACATGTCAAATGCATCTTTTCTGCTCGGCGCCTTAACAACCGCTAAAACTGGGGAGAGCTTTTCAAGTGCAAGAGGATATTTTTCAGCGTCTGTGCCTTCAATTTCAACACAAAGCACCTTTGTTTCCTTAGGAATTGTAATGCCTGCCTTTTCAGCAATCTGCCATGGATACTGTCCTACAACCCAAGGCTGAACCGCCATTTTTTCAACGTTTATTACAACATCCTGAATCTTCTGTACTTCATCAGGTTTTGCAAAATAGCAGCCATGGTGTTCCATAAGTGCAACAACCTCATCATAAACCTCTGAACAGATAATTGCAGCCTGTTCAGATGCACAAATCATACCATTGTCAAATGACTTTGAAAGAATAAGGTCGTTTACAGCCTGTTTTACATTTGCGGATTTTTCAATGTAACAAGGTGTGTTACCGGGGCCTACACCAAGTGCTGGCTTACCTGCTGAGTAAGCAGCCTTAACCATTCCCGGACCACCTGTTGCGAGAATTGTAGCAACGTCAGGGTGGTTCATAAGAGCGCTTGTTGCATCAATTGAAGGAACTTCAATCCACTGTACGCAGTTTTCAGGTGCACCGGCTTCAATTGCCGCATCTCTTACAATCTGCGCAGCTCTTACAGAGCATTTCTGTGCGTTTGGATGGAAGCCGAAAATAATAGGATTTCTTGTTTTGGCTGAAATAATTGCCTTGAACATTGTTGTAGATGTCGGGTTTGTAACAGGAGTTACACCTGCAACGATGCCGACAGGTTCAGCAATTTCAATATATCCTTCATTTGTATTATCTTCAATAACGCCTACTGTCTTTTCGTATTTAATAGAGTGCCAGATATATTCTGTGGAGAAAATATTTTTTGTAACCTTATCTTCAAAAATACCTCTGCCAGTTTCCTCAACAGCCATTTTTGCAAGCTCCATCTGTGCCGACAGACCTGCAAGAGCCATTGCTTTTGTAATTTTGTCAATCTGCTCCTGATCAAGCTTCATATACTCGTCAAGGGCTTTTTTTGCATTTTCAACCAGACGGTCAACAAGAACCTTTGCGTCAGGCTGCTGCATGTTTTTTTCTTCGTTCTTAGCCATAACATTTCCTCCTGAAATTCAGATAATTTCCTATGTTGAAGACTGTATCGTTAAATCTTTAACAACACTATTATACCATTTTTTTAATCCTTTAGTCAAGACCTTAATTTACTGAAATCATCACATTTTTTTCAGTTCATTTATTGCATAATGACAAAAAAGTCTTTTTTAAACTTCTGCATCAACTTTCTTAAAATGCTTTTCAAGAATTTCCGCCGCTTCACCAACAAGTTCAGCGCACGGTCTTTTCTTATAGTATTCGATTGTACGCTCAGAGGGAACATAATGTTTATCTTCCCCTTCAAGACCGAGAAGCTCACGGCATATTATTGAACCGTTTTCTATTTTAAAGTCGGCGGCAAGAGTTTGTATAAGCTTATAATGTTCGGTTTTCGACTTGGTATCGGTAGGGGATGAATATCCAAGCTTCATACCGGCAGCCATGAACATACCGCTGACAGCGCCGCAAACCTCCCTCATTCTTCCCATTCCGCCTCCGAATGATGATGAGATTTTCACAGCTGTTTCAAAATCAAGACCGAGCTCCTCCGAAAACGCACCAAACACTGCCTGCGAGCAGTTGTACCCTTGTCTGAAAAGCTCCATAGCTTTTTCCTTTTTGTTCATTTTACACACTCCTTATTATTAGCTTTAATTGGCTTACTATTCCTTTAAATTATAACATCTACAGAAAGAATAGTCAAATAAAAAAGAAATAAATGTATCAGTTATTTGCATTTTTTTCCTACTTGTCGTATAATGTTAGTGAGATACATTTGTATAGCTGCGGCTGTAATCAAAAGCGTGAAAGGAGTATATATGAAAAATGCCAAAAATTTTCTTGAATGGATTCTTTATATAATCATTTTTGTTTTGGTAATAATTTTACTTATTGCTCCTGCAGCACTTTTTATAAATAATACTTCGTCACCTACAGTTCCGGTAATAAAAATTGAAACAGATGAATTGTCCTGTGTGGTTGATGCCGTTGTTTCTGAAGAAAAGAAACAGAAAAATATTCTGCCGGAGCTGCCTGCGAAACATCTTATCAAGGATTTCGAAGTAATTTATCAGCTTCCGGAATTGCCTACAGGCTGCGAAATAACAGCTTTTACAATGGCACTGAACTACTACGGCTTTGATGTAAGCAAAGAAACAATGGCACTGCGATTTCTTCCGTCAAAAAGTCCGGAGTTTCACCGCAGCAAAGACGGAAAACTTATCGGGCCTGATTTAAATAAGTATTTTATAGGAAATCCTGCATCCGATTCCGGTTATGTCTGTGGTACAACTGCTGTGAGTGCCGCTGCGAAAAGATACTTCCGTTCAATAAAATCGGAAAGCAGTGTTATTGATATGACAGAGGCAGAGCCGCAGGAACTGTATAGGCTCATAAGCGAGGACACACCGGTTGTTGTGTGGGTTACCATTGAAATGAAAGACAGACCGGAGACAGAAGGGTGGTATACCGAGGATGGCAGATATGTTGACTGGAGCACTCTGGACCATGGTGCCGTTCTGATTGGATATGATGAAAACACTGTAACGATTGCCGACCCACTTTCAGGTATTATTACATATAAAAAGGAGCGGTTTGAGTCGGTTTTTAGGTCAAGAGGAAGCAAATGCGTTATTATAAAAAAATAAAGAGGAAAGTCGTCTGACTTTCCTCTCTTTACTTTTAAAAAATAATACCCAAAACTTTATGTCGATGTTAATTGATTTGAAACTGTTTTTTAATTATGCAATCTGCTTTATTTTACACTTACTGCAAAGCATCTTCTAAATCATGTCAGTGCATTGGCTGAAAAGCTGCATTAAACATTAAAGAAAGTTCCATTGTTATATTTTTCCTTTAATTTAAAACTTTCCGCCGCCACCGCCATGGGATGAACCTGATGAACTAATGTGCGTACTGCTTCCGCCGCCATTGTTTTCAGGTTTTTTCCTTTTTGTGACATTTCTGAACAGGAATATGTCATTTGAACGTGTAACGTTAAATGAATTTTTAACCTCATATTCTCTTGCAGCATATTCAAACTCAACCGACTTAAGCTGTGATTTGAAAACAAGCACAACAATCAGTGCTACAACAAGACCTATTCCAAGACCTACCCCTACTGAAATAAGAATACTCTTGAATTTATCGTCAGTTGTCATGTATTTATTATCAACATCATAAGGCTCACCGCTGTTGGCTGCTTTTATATATTCCTCCGTTGTCTGTAAAAACAGTTCAAAAGCATCAAAATAGAAACCCCCACTAAGTTCAGGAACAACAATTTCTTCAATTTTTTCAATGCCATAATCGGTAAAGACAGTTATTCCATAACCCTTTGTGGAAATCCACCAGTCACGTTCATCCATATTGATAAGGAAAAGAACGCCATCACCGTTTCCGTTTGCCCCATAACCTTCATAATCGTAATAATCATCGGCGTAGTTCATAGGACTCTCACCGCCGATAGACTCCTCTGTGAGAATAACGACATCAAAGTCATAGGCTGATATAATTTCGTTTATCTTATCATTGAGCGCCTGTTCTTCACTGTCCGAAAAAAGCTCCGCATTATCAATAACTCTCGGAAGCTCAGGATTAATCAGCTCTGCTGAAGCACTGAACGAAACTGGCATAAGCATAGTAAACGCAGCCGCAGCTACAGCAAATATTTTCTTTAATACCTTCATTTCATTCACCGCCTTACATTAAATTAATCAGCAGTGCTATTGCAGTAGCAACACCGCCAACCGATGCGAAAATTGCAAAGAACCATTTCCAGAAAAGACCCCAGTCCATCGGAAGATTACCTACGAATTTGCCTGTCTGACCATTCATGGCAAATGTAAATTTCTGGTCCTTCCATGTGGTATTAAGAAGCCACACAGGTAAAAGTGCATACTTTGAAGAACCGTTATGATAGTTTACATTTGAGCTTTGTGTTGTAACAGATGTGTATCCATGTACAGTATTCCTGAATGCGATTTCTGTACTGTTCTTGATTCTTTCATTTGCTCTCTTTATACAGTCATCACGTTCAACATCATATTTGTCAGCCAGATAGCCTGACAGATAGCCTGTATTGAAATCCTTTAAATCATCATAATTAAACGGTTCAATTGATTCCATAAGGTCATTTGCCATTTTTTCAGAGCCGTCAACAGGGATATTTCTGAAATCCAGCTTACCATCACGGTAGACATTGTAATGTGAGGTTTCTGTATATTCATACTTGCTGTCGCTCCAGTGTCTTACCTTTGTAGCTCTGAAAATATATCTTGAATCAGTACTGCTGTTAAAGAGCCAGAACGGAACATAAAGTCCCTTTATTTCATCAATATGGTTTTCGTCTCTGAAAACCTTAGGAAGAAGCTTTTTGCCCTTTAAGTGCGCAAACATAGCTTCCTTTGCAGCCTTTTTGTCAAGCTTGAACGGAATTACAAAGTCAGGACGCAAATCACCTGAAAAGCTTGATTTCAAGACTATAGGACTGTCACAGTATGGACATGCCGTAGCACCTGTAACCTCCTCTGCGATAACCTCACCGCCGCAGGAATTGCAGACATATACATTCATACCGTTTAATTCCTCGGTGCTCCACTGGTTATCCACATTGCTTTCCCACTCCTGCTGTTCAGGCTGTGAGTTTCTGTCAGTTTCCTCCTGTTCATTTTTAAGCGCCTCTACGTCAAATTCAGCGTCACAGAAAGGACATACCATTTTCTGCGTACCGCTGTCAAAGCTTACAGCACCACCACAGCAAGGACATTTATATTCAAGTAAAGTTGACATATATTTTCCCCTTTATCACTTAATATCATTATCATCAAACGGATCTGCACACTCTGGACAGAACTTAGGCGGATTTGCAGGGTCTTCCGGTTCCCATCCGCATTTATCACATCTGTAAAGAGGTGCACCTGCCGGCTTTGGCTTTCCGCATTCAATACAGAATTTGCCTTTGTTTACCGCACCGCATGAACAATTCCAGCCTTCTGCTGCCGCCGGCTTCGGACTTCCGCATTCAATACAGAATTTACCTGTATTTGAAGCACCGCATGTACATGTCCATGCTCCCTGTGGTGCCGGCTTTGGCTTTCCGCATTCAACACAGAATTTACCTGTATTTGAAGCGCCGCATGCACAGTTCCAGCTGTTAGCTGCCGGCTGTGCTGCCTGTGGCTGCTGCATCTGCTGTTGCTGCTGTTGCTGCTGTCCCATAGCAAATAAATTCTGGGCATTCATTCCGCCTGCCTGTGCCGCCATATTCATACCCATAAAGCCTGCCATAGCGCCGCCTGAATTGCCTGCCGCTGTTTTCATTGCCTCTGCCTGTGCACCAACAAGTGCCGCACCTGCCATATTTGCATTTCTGAATACCGCAGTTTTCTGAAGATCCTTAATCATATCTTCATCTTCCTTCGGTGCAGTAATTGAATTGATTGCAACAGAAACAATTGAAATACCTCTTGTTTCCTTCCACTTACCGGAAAGTACCTGATTCATAGCGTCACAAAGCTCCATAGTGTGTCCCGGAAGTGCACTGTATCTTATACCCATTTCGGAAATTTTAGCAAACGCAGGCTGAAGTGCACTTAAAAATTCGGCTTTAAGCTGCTTGTCAATTTCTTCTCTTGTGTAAGCCTGCTGAACATTTCCGCAAACGTTTGTATAGAAAAGGATAGGGTCAGCTATTCTGTAAGAAAATACACCGTTACATCTTACAGTAATATCAACGTCAAGACCTATATTGTTATCTACAACACGGAACGGTACCGGATTCGGTGTACCAAACTTATTGTCAACCAGTTCCTTTGTATTGAAAAAGTAAACTCTCTGGTCGTTTGCAGTGTCACCGCCATAGCCTATTCTTTTACCGATAGTCTTGAAGGTTTCCTTTATGCTTGAACCAAGACTTCCTGAAAAGAGGCTCGGCTCCGTTGACATATCATATGTATATTCACCCGGCTGGGCACAGATTTCCACAATCTGTCCCTTGTCCACGATAATCATGCACTGTCCGTCTGCTACAACAATACCGCTTCCGTTTGTAATAATATTGTCGCTTCCCTTGGTATTGGATGAACGCTTGCTACCCTGAGTTTTACCCTTTACAACAAGTACATCTGCCGGCATTGCGTCACATACAATATACTCTTTCCATGTGTCCGCCAGTGTTCCTCCTACTGATCCGATTACTGCTTTAATAAGTCCCATTTTTAAAACACTCCTTTTTGAAAATTTATTGAAATTATATAAAATCCGTTTAATTCACAGGATTTTCTACCATTTACTCTTAAAATGTTTGACTATTTCAAGGGTTTAAATTTTGAGATATTGATTTTCAACATCTCAAAATTCACTATTTTATTTAAGAGCCTTTCTAACCTGCTCTGCAATATTTTCAGCACAAAGTCCATATTCCTTCAAAAGCTCTGCTGCAGGACCTGAATGACCGTATTCATCATTAATACCGATTTTTATGACAGGTACCGGATAACACTGTGTAACTGCTTCCGAAACCGCCGAACCAAGACCGCCGATTACGCTGTGTTCCTCAACTGTCATGAGTATTCCGGAATCCTCTGCAACCTTGCAGATAAGTTCCGTATCAAGAGGCTTGATTGTATGAATATTTACAACACCTGCACTGATGCCTTCTTCCTTGAGCATATCAGATGCCTTTAAGGCTTCATAAACCATAAGACCTGTTGCAATAATTGTAATATCATTGCCCTCTCTTAAATGAACGCCTTTTCCGACTTCAAACTTATAGTCATCATTATCATTGAAAACAGGAGCAGCAAGTCTGCCAAAACGCAGATAAACAGGACCTTTCATTTCTGCCGCTGCCTTTACCGCTGCCTTTGCTTCAATGTCATCTGACGGATTTATAACTGTCATTCCCGGAATTGTTCTCATGAGAGCAATATCCTCGTTGCACTGATGTGTAGCACCATCCTCACCTACAGAAATACCTGCATGTGTTGCACCGATTTTTACGTTAAGACTCGGATAGCCTATGGAGTTTCTTACGATTTCATAAGCTCTGCCTGCGGCAAACATTGCAAAGCTGCTGGCAAACGGAATTTTTCCGCATGCAGCAAGACCTGCCGCAACGCCCATCATATTTGCTTCTGCAATACCGCAGTCGAAGAATTTATCCGGATGTGCCTTTTTAAAAATTCCTGTCTTGGTTGCCGCCGCAAGGTCAGCGTCAAGAACTACGATATCAGGGTTTTCGTTGGCAAGCTCCTTTATAGCGTTGCCGTAGCTGTCTCTTGTTGCAATTTTTACTGTATCTGCCATTTTAATTAACCCTCCAGTTCCTTAAGCTTTGCATTGAGTTCGTCCATTGCCATGTCATACTGTTCCTTGTTAGGCGCTGTACCATGCCATGAAACCTGATTTTCCATAAATGATACACCCTTACCCTTAACACTCTTCTGAATGATTACCACCGGCTTTCCTGAAACTGTATCAGCTTCAGCAAATGCCTTTTCAATCGAATCAAAATCATGTGCATCCATAGTAATGACATGCCAGCCGAATGCAGCAAACTTATCTGTAATAGGCTCAGGAGAGCAGACTTCTGTTATAGCACCATCAATCTGAAGTCCGTTATTGTCAACAACGGCAACAAGATTATCAAGCTTATTGTGAGCCGCAAACATTGCCGCTTCCCATACCTGACCTTCCTGAATTTCACCGTCGCCTAAAACTGTATAAACCTTATATGATTTATTGTCAAGCTTTCCGGCAAGTGCCATACCGCAGGCAGCAGAAATTCCCTGTCCCAGCGAACCGCTTGACATATCAACACCCTTTATTTTAATACAAGGGTGTCCCTGAAGCATTGCTCCGATATGACGAAGTGACTTGAGTTCACTTTCAGGGAAATATCCTTTAAGTGCAAGCACCGAATAAAGTGCAGGTGCACAGTGACCCTTTGAAAGAACAAAACGGTCTCTGTCCGCATCCTCTGACTTGTCTGCGCTGACATTCATTTTTTCAAAATAAAGATATGTCAGAGTATCGGCAATTGAAAGAGAGCCCCCCGGATGACCCGACTTGGCATTGTATGTACCCTCAATTATTCCTTTTCTGACCTTGCAGGCTGTTGCCATTAAGCTTTTATTCTTATTTTCGTCCATTTTTTCCTCCTGAATTTTGCCTATTTATTTAATGTGTATGTTCCGCTAAGACTAAAAACATCATAATCCTGTGATTCTATTGAAAGGCTGTGGGCAAGACCGTCCTCACCATCAATAACCCAGGTAACCATAATTTTATTAATGTCTGTAAAATAACCATATACCTGATAGGCTGTTTTCCCGTCAAGCATTACAGTTGCAGCAGTAAGTTCTTCAACGGCATCCTCGGAATACCCCTGATAATACGCATTGGCTACAAGTTCAGCATCCATACCCTCAAAATATGACATTGTTACAATACTTGCTCTGTCGGGACTGCAATACTGACAAAGAGGTGTTGAATCATCAACCCCTATATCTTCAAATATACACCAGTTCTCAGGCACCTGCATATATCCGAATTTTTCATCGCCGATTTCCTTTGTAGGTCCTGTATATGTAACTTCAAGCTCACCATTATCCGCCTGTGCTTCTTTTTCCGGTTCTGTTTCCTCAGTATATTCTGATTTTGTTTCTTCTTCCGTTTCAGCCTCTGTTTCTGTTTCCTTTGCCTCTGTTACAGCAACAGTTTCAGTTACAATTTCCTTTTCAGCTTTGCTTTCCGGCTTTTCCTCAGAACATGCCGAAAGGCTCATTACCATAAGCGCAGCCATCAGAAGCGCTCCGGCTTTTCCCATTTTACCACACATTATATTTCTCCTAAGTATATTTTATCAATAAGCTCTGCAATAGCACCTTCGTTACATGATTTTGTCAGAACAATGTCTGCCTTTTCCTTGACCAAAGGCTGGGCATTTGCTGTTGCCGCACCGCAGTCTGCCGTTTCAAGCATTTCGATATCATTGTGATAATCCCCTGCTGCAACAACCCTGATATCCTTCATGTTCATCATTTTCAGATATTCCTTCAGTGCCGTACCCTTAGAGCCGTTTTTCGGTAACATTTCTATGAATATGTCATGTGAACGAACAAAATCCACAGGATAATCCTTCCCTTTAACATATTCCTCAATCCTTGTTATCTCATCAGGAGAGGTTGCAAACAGAATTTTGAACCATCCACCTGACGGAACATCCTCTATCGGCATATACAAAGGAGTAACCTGACATATCTGTGTATGCTCTTTCTCATATCCATTATTACATATTATATAAATATTGTCAAGTCTTAAAATTTCAGCGCCCGGATTTTCCATAAAATTCAACAAATCCTTTGCTATATTTTCAGCAATTACAGGAAGTTCATCTGTATACAGTACTTTCTGTTCCGAATTGTCGTAAATTAGGGAACCGTTGTACATTATAACAGGCATTTTTATTTCAAGCTCGTCAATATATCTTTGAGCTGACTGCAAGGTTCTTCCTGTTGCTATAGTAAATTTTCCGCCGTCATGCACAAATTTCTGTATAGCATTTTTGTCAATTTCCGACAAAATTTTATTATTCGGAAGAAGTGTTCCATCCAGGTCTGTTATTAAAAAGTATTTTGATAAATCAGGCATAACTACTTCACCTTTCTTAAAATATCAGTAAAATATCCGGGAAGCTCACTGTCAAACTCCATATACTTCTCTGTTACAGGATGTATAAAACCGATTTTTTTCGCATGCAGACATTGACCATCAATTCCCTTGAAAGCCTTTCCGTAAACATCATCGCCCAGAACAGGATGTCCCTTATAAGCCATATGCACTCTTATCTGATGTGTTCTTCCCGTTTCAAGGATGCATTTTATATGTGCATATTTTTCAAATTGCTCAATAACACAGTAATGTGTTATTGCATTTTTTGAATTTTTTTCGGTTACGCACATTTTCTTACGGTCGTTGGGATTTCTGCCTATGGGAGCATTTACTGTTCCCTCAGACTCTCTGAATTTGCCACACGCCACACATTCATATTCCCTTGTAAAGCTGTGTTCCTTAATCTGCTCCGCAAGGATTTTATGCGCACTGTCTGTTTTGGCAACTATAAGAAGTCCGCTTGTATTTTTGTCTATTCTGTGGACAATTCCCGGTCTGATCACGCCGTTAATTCCCGAAAGACTGTCACCGCAATGATAAAGAAGTGCATTTACAAGGGTACCACTGTAATTCCCCGGTGCAGGATGAACAACCATTCCCTTTGGCTTGTTGACTACAAGTAAGCTTTCATCCTCATAGACTATATCAAGGGGAATATTTTCAGGCTCTGTGTTAAGCTCCACAGGCTCTGAAATTGTTACGGTTATACTGTCTCCCGACCTTTGCTTGTAGTTTTTTGCAACTGTTTTCCCGTTTACAAGAACTCCACCGTTTTCTATAAGATTTTGTATTGCTGTACGTGTAAGACCAAGATTCTGCATACTCAGCCATTTGTCAAGACGCTGTCCGTCATCATCCTCCGTTACTTCCAAAAGGATTTCTTCATTCATTTTCAGACACCTTTTCTTTGTTTACTTTTTCTCCCTTATCCTTAAAATCAAAGAAAACAATCTGAATAAGAAGGAGTATAACACCGATTACAACACAGCAGTCTGCAAAATTGAAAACTGCAAAATCCATAAACTGCACATCAAAATAATCCACAACCTTACCATCTCTGAAAAGTCGGTCTATAATGTTTCCAAGCCCGCCGCTTATAATAAGTGTCATGGAAATAAGGGTCAGCTTTTCCTTGCTGTGCTTTATCATATACCAGCCACAGAATATCATAAGTGCAGCCGTTACAGCTATTAAAATCCATCTCATACCAGAAAAGCTTCCGAACAATGCTCCGTCATTTTCAAGGTATGTCAGATTTAAAATATCAAAATCACCAATTGAAAGAAAATCCTTTGACGGCTGTCCTTTAAGGCTGTCAATCGCCCATATTTTTATAAGCTGGTCAGCTGCGGTCAGAAGAATAATTGCAGCAAAAGCTATAATTACAGATAACATATTTATCATCTCATTTCTATTAAAGGGGACGCTTTTTAAAAACGTCCCCTTTTTATGGTTACAAATTATTTATTACTTGATAACAGAAGCACATCTTTCACAAAGTGTAGGATGCTCTGCATTCTTGCCAACTGTTTCTGAGTAGCACCAGCATCTTTCGCACTTATCGCCTGAAGCCTTTACAACCTCATAAGTTGTATCACCTTCAGCGTCAGCAACAACTGATACACCTGAAACGATGAGAATATCTGCAAGCTGTGAAGCAAGTTCATTGTACTTGTCAGCCATATCGCCTGTACAGTGAATAACAATATTGGCTTCAAGTGACTTACCGATTACCTTTTCATTACGCTTTTCTTCAAGAACCTTGTTAACAGCTTCTCTGATACCGTAAATGAAATCCCACTTTTCAACAAATTCATCTGTAAAGTCAACACCGGACTTTTCAGGCATCTGATTGAGGAAAATGCTTTCGGCATTGTCATCCTTTGAATGTGGGAGGAAGCTCCAGATTTCCTCAGCTGTGTAAGACATAATCGGTGCAATAAGTCTTGCAATACCGCTTAAAATCTTGTACATAGCTGTCTGTGCACTGCGTCTTTCAGCAGACTTTTCAGGAGTACAGTAAAGTCTGTCCTTGATAATGTCAAGGTAGAAGTTTGACATATCTGTTACACAGAAATTATGAATGCTGTGGAAAGCAATATGGAAGTCAAATTCATTGTATCCGCCCTGTACCTTATCAATAAGGCTGTCAAGACGCATAATTGCCCACTTGTCTATTTCAAGCATATCATTATATGAAACGCTGTCTGTATCAGGATTAAAGCCTTCGCCATTTGAAATATTACCTAAAATAAATCTTGCAGTATTTCTGATTTTCTTGTAAGCGTCAGAAAGCTGCTTTAAGATTTCAGGTGAAATTCTGATATCTGAATGATAGTCAGAAGAAGCAACCCAGAGTCTTAAAATATCAGCACCGTACTGGTTGATAACATCCATAGGGTCAACGCCGTTGCCAAGTGACTTATGCATTGCCTTACCCTGTCCGTCAACTACCCAGCCGTGAGTACAAACATTCTTATAAGGAGCTGTTCCCTTGAACACAACTGATGTAAGGAGTGATGACTGGAACCAGCCTCTGTACTGGTCAGCACCCTCAAGATAAAGGTCAGCAGGCCAGTTAAGTGAATCATACTGTTCCATAACAGCTGTATGTGAAACACCGCTGTCAAACCATACGTCCATAATGTCGTATTCCTTTGTAAATTCACCGCAGCCGCATTCACACTTGACTGTTTCAGGAATAAATTCGCTGACTTCTCTTGTCCACCATGCATCAGAGCTTTCCTTACGGAAAAGTTCAGAAATAGCCTTGATTGTTTCATCATTTACAATCGGCTTTCCGCAGTCCTTACAGTAAATAATCGGAATCGGAACGCCCCATGTTCTTTGTCTTGAGATACACCAGTCTGATCTGTCACGAACCATTCCCTTGATTCTTTCTTCGCCCCATGCCGGAATCCAGTTAACGCTTTCAATAGCCTTTACCGCTTCATCCTTAAAGCCGTTTACCGAGCAGAACCACTGTTCTGTCGCACGGTAAATAATCGGGCTGTGACATCTCCAGCAATGCGGATACTGGTGAGTAATATCCTCACTTGCAAGAAGTGCGCCTGTTTCCTGAAGCTTCTTGGCAATAGCCTTGTTTGCTTCATTTGTGTCAAGACCTGCAAATTCGCCGGCTTCTTCAGTCTGCTTACCCTTTGAGTCAACACATACCAGAATACCGATATCGTCATAATTCTTGCAGACTTCAAAGTCCTCAACACCATATCCCGGAGCAGTATGTACACAGCCTGTACCGCTTTCGAGAGTTACATGGTCGCCGACAATAACAGGTGAAAGTCTGTCATAAAGAGGATGCTTTGTCTTGATATGTTCAAGCTCTGCGCCTGTAAATGAGCCTACAGTTTCGTAGTTATCAATACCTGCGGACTTCATTGTAGCGTCTGCAAGTTCAAGAGCCATTACATAGTATTCATCACCGTTTTTAACGAGTGTATATTCATATTCAGGGCCAAGACATATAGCAAGGTTACCCGGAATTGTCCATGTTGTAGTAGTCCAGATTACAAAATAAACCTTTGATAAATCAAGACCCATAGCTGTGAAAAGACCCTTATCGTCTGTTACATTGAATTTAACATAAATTGATGTACATGGGTCATTTGAGTATTCGATTTCAGCTTCAGCAAGTGCTGTATTACAATCAGGACACCAGTATACAGGCTTTAATCCCTTATACATGTATCCTCTTTTAGCCATTTCGCCGAATACTTCAATCTGTCTTGCCTCATACTCAGGCTTGAGGGTAAGATACGGGTCGTCATAGTCACCAATTGTACCTATACGCTTGAACTGTTCCATCTGGCTCTTTACGTGCTTCATTGCAAAGTCCTTGCACTGCTTACGAAGCTCAACCGGAGGAATAGCACCATTTTCAACACCGATTTCCTTCATTGCTTTAAGCTCAATCGGAAGTCCGTGTGTATCCCAGCCGGGAACATAAGGAGCACAGAAGCCGCTCATGTTCTTGTGCTTTATTATAAAGTCCTTGAGTGTTTTGTTTAAAGCTGTACCGACATGAATCTGACCATTTGCATACGGAGGACCGTCATGAAGGATATACTTAGGCTTATCCTTGTTGTTGTCAATCATCTTATAATAAAGTCGGTTGTCTTCCCATTTTTTAAGTGTATCAGGTTCTCTTTTCGGGAGATTACCTCTCATAGGGAAATCTGTCTGTGGCAGATTTAAAGTCTTATTGTAATCCATCGTTTATACTTCTTCCTTTTCAGTTACTTGCTCTGCTGCGCCCTGTGGATTTTTCTGACCAAACTGAAGATCTGTAAATCTTGATTCATAAGCACCTCTTACCGTTCTTGCAGAAAAGCTTGATGTAGCAAATGGGTCCGGTGTCGGAGGTTCTTCATATGAAGTCTGTGCTGGAGCCGGAGCTGCAGCAGCTGCAGAATTATAAGCCGGTGCCGGCTGTTCATCTGTTTCAATTTCCGGCATTGTTGAAATCATCGCAAGGTGTTCCTTGTACATGTCAAACAGAGTCTTTTTAAACTCTGAAACCTGTCTTTGTGCCTCAACGAGATTTTCCTTTTCCTTAGCAATTTCAGCTCTGTTCTTTTCCATTGCCGCTTCGTGCTGAACAGTTGCTTCATCAATTAAAATCTGTGCCTTTTCCTGTGCCTTGGCAATAATTTCATCAGCCTTTTCCTGCGCTTCGGCAATTACCTGATGACCCTGCTTCTGTGCACCGAGCAAAGCGTCCTTTAAAGCATCCTCATCACTGCGGTATTCTCTTACCTTGTCAGCAAGAATCTGAATTTTATTGTGAAGATCTTCTCTTTCAGCGTCAAGCTCTTCAAATTCAACAATTAATTCAGCAAGAAAATCATCAATATCTTCCTGCTTATAGCCGAATGCGGCTTTTTCAAATTTTCTTTCTTTGATATCGTTTGCACTAATCAATGCCACTCACCTCTTAACAATATTTCAACACAGTAACGTGTATTCTGCCTTTTTTTGTCATTCCCGAAACTGTTTTAAGCACATATTTCCCATAACCTCTTACAGAAAATATATCACCTTCACTCAAAGCATACGAACAGTCATATTTAAGGGAAGAATTAACTTCCACTCCAATACCCTTTATTATACCGGAAACTTTTCCTCTGCTCAGATTAAGCGCAAGCCCCACAACAGCATCAAGCCTTAAAGATGCAGCTGTACCGCTCAGCTCCTTGAAATTCTGAAGCTTTTTCAGAAGTCCCGGATATTTTTCGTCATACTTTACACCGGAATTACCGATTTTCGTTATTTCGGATGTAATTACGTCTTTTACAGTTCTTGAAACAGCTATCTGTGCCACACCGTCATCAATGACAATATCGCCGAGCGTTTCACGTTTTATTCCAAGCGCCATAAGTGCCCCGAGAAAATCTCTGTGCGAGAGCCTGCTGCCCTGTCTGAATTTAAATGTAACAAGCTCAAGAGGGAAATCACTGCTTTCGGGCTGAAAATATTCCTTATAGACACAAAGGATATTTCTTTCGGCATTTTCAAAAGCGCCGTAAAAGCAATAATTTTCGCACATAAGCCGTTTCAGTTCTTTTTCTGCGGCACTGCACTCAGCGGCGTTGAGAAACGATGAATAAACTGCGCCTCTTTTTTCCGCAAGCATTACCATGTCACATATTCTGGAAAGAAACAGCCTGTCCTCTGCTGAAGATGTACCATCAGCCATTTTATCAGAGATATACTCCGTTGTTTTCAAGCTCTCCGACAAGATCCTCGCCGATAAAGCCTACATTGTAAGGAGTAATGATATATGTCATGTTGGCAACCGGTTTCAGGCTTCCGCCGTTTGCATATGCAACACCGACAAGAAAATCTATAATTCTTCTCTTTGTATCTGCTGAAGCAGTTTCAAGATTTAACACAACTGTCTTTTTTGCAATAAGATGGTCAGCAATCTGCTTTGCATCTGTGAAAACCTCAGGTTTTACAAGAACTACCTGAAGCTGAGCTGTCGCCTGAATATTCACAACCTTATTTCCTCTTTTCGCTTCTTCATTGTCAAAACGTTCTGCACGGTAGCTTCTGCCTGCGTCATAGCTGCTTTCACGCTCTCTTTCAGGAGCATAACCACTGCTGCTGTGTGAGCTTGTGTGCTGCTGCGGCTTTCCGTATGACATTTCTTCGTACTGCTCATCTCCTTCTTCAGGCGGTACGAAAAAGTCCTTGATGTTCTTGAAAAATTCCATATCCTTGTTCTCCTATCCCAACTGTTTTTTTGTTTATCTTTTCCTTTGCTCTGCATATATCAGAACACATTAACCATAGTTTCTTGGTCCGAAAAGTCCTCGTCCTATGCGGATAAGGGTCGAACCATATTTTATCGCCTGAACGTAATCTCCCGACATTCCCATCGAGAGCACCTCCATGCTTATATTTTCTATTTTTTCGGCTGAAATGTCGGCAAAAAGCTGCTGCATATCACAAAGGTATTTTTCAGCGCCCATAATCGGCGGAATCGCCATAAGTCCGCATACTTTTATGTTTTCCATTTCAGCTGTTTCATAAAGAAGGTCTTTAAGACAGGCTTTGTCAATCCCGCCCTTTGACTCCTCATTTCCGATATTAACTTCAACAAGGCATTTCTGCACCTTGCCAATTTTAGCCGCCTGCCTGTTTATTTCATTTGCAAGCTTTATACTGTCAACCGACTGTATAACCGATACACTGTCGATTATATATTTCACCTTGTTTGTCTGAAGATGTCCGATAAACTGAACCTCTGTATCCTTGCTGTAAAACTCCTTTTTCGAGCAGTATTCCTGCACACGGTTTTCACCGAGAAGCTTTATTCCAAGTTCTGCCGCATGATTTACCGCTGCTGGTTCGACTGTTTTTGTAACAGCCATTATATCCACCTTTTCGTCAGAGCGTCTGTACTTTGCCATTGCCTCTGACACCTCGAAGGATATTCGCCTGTAATTTTCATCAATGTAAGAAAAATCAGTTACCATCTGCATCAACACCCTCTACAACAATATCGTCATAAAGCGATACATACTCGCTTCCTGAATTAAGTGCGGAAAGCACATAATTATCGCCTTCATATATGACATCAAGCCTTTTAAAGTTTATCTGCTCGCCAAGCTTCACATAAACACCCTTGCAGTTTACTGTCTGCGTTGTCTTGATGCCCGTTTTTTCATCCACAAAGGTTTCCTCAACATCTTTGAATCTTATTGCTTTTCTTGAAACCTTTATACCCTCATATTCACCCTGAATCATTTCAACGTTTTCAGTCCTGTGCTGAACCAGATCATATGTAATGTCACTGCATTTTACAACAACAATACTCTTTCCGGCAGTTTTGGTATCCCTTATATCGGTAATGACACCGTTTATGATTTCAGAGGTTGACTGAAATTTAAGCTTTACCTCATCCTCAATAGAAAACTGCACATCACGGTTATCGATAACACCGACAGCATACCACTCATAACCGGAAACAAGCTTTCCGATAACAGCCGGATCACCAACTGTATTTCCATCCTCAATCTCATTAATAAGCTCGGGAGTTATGCTGCTTAGCTTGTCCATTGAAAGCACATCCTCATATCCGTCAGCATAGCTTACAAAATAAGCTGACCTATCAGATACAATGCTGTCAAGCGGAACTGTTTCGGTAGATTTAAGCTGCGAAATCTGCATATTAAGATCATTAATATGCTTGCTGAAATTTACAGCCTCATCAGTAATAATCTGGTATGTACTCAGAAGGACAACCAACTCATCGCAATCAGAGGAAATCTCCCTGACATCGCCTTTTTCCCTTGAATTTATAATGCTGCTGTACTTTTCATTTATAAGCGCAGTCAGATTAGCAGGCTGCGCCGATTCGACAGTACCGGGATTCTGGATTTTTTCCATAATATCCATCTGATTATCAAGCTCTGTCAGCTGCTGCTTTATATCAATCTGGCTTTCATCGGCATAAATTTCCGCTATAACGGAGCCTTTGCCAAGCTTACCACCGTCAGGAACGGCATAGCTTACAACTCCTGCACCGCTGTAATTTATTACATCTTCGTCTCTTACATAAACTGCTTTGAACGAAACCGAATTATCTGCCTGTGCATAAATAGCAGTTTCGGTTTTATAATCATCGCTGTTCATATGAATAATCACGCTGAAAAGAGAAGCGGTTACGCAAATAAGAAGGAGTATGCTTACTATTCTTGAAGTAACCGAGTTCATTCAGTTCACCTTTTACTGCTCCGGCTTTTCCGAAGAATCCAGAATAGGAATCGGCTTCACCGGAATTATTGTTGAAATGGCATGCTTGTAAACAAGATTCTGTTTTCCTTCGCAGTCCATTATGACAACATAATTATCAAAGCCTCTTACGATGCCCTTGAACTGAAAACCGTTTGTCAGGTAGATAGTAACAGGGATTCTGTCCTTTCTTGCCTGATTCAAAAATACGTCCTGTAAATTCAGTATTTTATTCATGTTTACACCCCTTATTCTTTTGTTTTTATTTGTTTCATTTTTTAACCGGACACAGTCCGAAAGCATATATAAAAATACTTATTTTATATTATATCACAAACTTAGTCTCTTGGCTATATTTTTTTTGCAATAATCCAAAATTTTATCCTTATTGTCAAATTCATCTAACATTATCCACTGAATTTTTGCATTTTTCCTAAACCAGGTAAGCTGTCTTTTAGCATAACGCCGTGTTTCCTGCTTGATTTTCTCTGTACATTCATCAAGATTGGCGTCATTTTCAAAGTATGGGATAAGCTCTTTAAAGCCGATTGCGTTGGCAGCAGTTTTCATTTCCCCTGCCTCATAAACCTCTCTTGCCTCTTTTACAAGACCATTTTCAAGCATTATATCAACACGACGGTTTATCCTGTCATAAAGCTTCTGGCGTTCATTAAAATTCAGACCGAAAATAAGAGCGTCATAAGGAGAGGGAACAAGTCTGCTTTCCTCCTTGAAGCTGCTAAGCTTTCTTCCTGTAATTTCAAAGACCTCAAGTGCCCTTATAACTCTGACGGTATTGTTTGGGTGAAGCTCCGCTGCAGTTTCGGGGTCACACTGCTTCAGCTGTTCAAAAACCACCTCGCAGCCCTTTTCTGCCATCTGCTCCTCAATTCGTTTTCTTATCAGAGGATCGGATTTTATATCGGGAAACTGTATGTTGTCAATAAGCGATGAAATATACAGTCCCGTACCGCCTACTATAACAGGAGTTTTGCCCCGACTGCTTATATCACGGATTTTTTCACCTGCAAGCTCCACATAATCTGCAACACTGAAGGCTTTGTCACGCTCCAGAAAGTCTATAAGATGATGAGGCACACCGCACATTTCCTCTGCTGTAGGCTTTGCGGTTGCGATATCCATTCCCTTGTATATCTGCATCGAATCCGCCGAAACAACCTCTCCGTTATAAGCCTTTGCAATTTCCACACCAAGTGCTGTTTTTCCCGAAGCAGTAGGCCCTGCAACAACAATTACTTTTATCTTTTCCATATTTACAGAATCCTCTTAAACTGTTTTTCTATATCACGTTTTGAAAGTATAAACATAACAGGTCTGCCATGCGGACAGTGCCTGATATTCTCATTGTAAAAAACCTGCTCCGCAAGTACCTGAAGCTCCTGTACCGTATTTTTGTCATTTGCCTTTATTGCCGCCTTGCACGCCAGATCGTGAAGCATATCATCAAGCAGATGAGTCTGTGGATTTATCTTGTTAAGGTACAGGTTTTCAGCTATTTCAGGGATTATCTCATCAATATCAAGGGTTTCAAGAATAATCGGAACAGCAAGAATTTTAACAAATGGTGATTTTGACGTATCAATTTTAAATCCCATTTGTTCAAGCTTTTCCATATTGTCTGCCAATGCTCCGCATTCCTTGTCGGATAATAAAATTTCAGGCTCGGTCATTAAAATCTGACTGTCCGAAGCAGTGCAGTCGGCTTTAAGCTTTTCAAAAATCACACGCTCATGTGCAGCATGCTTATCAATAATAACCATGTTTTCGCCCGACTGTGAAAGAATATAATTTTTAAAAAGCTCTCCTATAACCGTTATTTCCTCATGATTCTGCGGCTCAGGCTCAGGTTCTTTTTCCTCGTGCTTATCAAACGAGCTTTTGCTTATATATGAAAATCCGCTGAATTCTTCCGTCTGTTCCTGTTCCTCATCGGATTCAACATCCTCAGGAGAAACAATAATATTGATTTTGTCATTATACAAAACCTTTGCTGACGAAAGCTTCACTTCATTTTCGCTTTTCTCCGGTGACGGTTCAGTATCTGTTTTCACAGCTGCATATTCCGACATTGAAACAGGCTTTATAATACTATTAACAGGATTCTTTTCTTCCCTTACGTTTACTTCCGTTTCTTCCAACACCCGGGGGGTCGGGTCAGGCTTAGGCTCCGGTCGGGAAATCACAGGGATTTCGGGCTGTTCAAATTTTTCCGGCTCAAAAGGCTTCTGTCTGTAATACTGCTCTGTTTTCTTTTCTTCTTTAAGCTCAAACTCATAAATAAGCCCCGAAGCCAGAAGGGCATTTTTTACCGCAAAATAAACACTGTTAAAAACAACCTTTTCATCGGAAAATCTCACCTCTGCCTTGGCAGGATGAATGTTTACATCAACCGTGGCAGGCGGCAGCTCGAGCATAAGCACGCATGCAGGATATTTACCCTGCATAACAAGGTTTTTATAAGCTTCTTCAAGGGAGGCTGTACATGTAACAGACCTTACATATCTGCCGTTTATGAAAAAATTCTGAAATGAACGGTTATTTTTTGAGTAAAGCGGCTTCATTACATATCCTGTAACGGAAATGCCGTTTTCACTGTAATCAACAGGAATAAGGTCATGTGCAAAATCCCTGCCGTAAACACCGTAAACAGCACTTAAAAGCTGTCCGTCACCGGCAGATGCAAATTCAACCTTATTGTCCTTAATAAGCTTAAATGAAATATCAGGGTGCGACAAAACAATCTTCTGCATTATCGAAACAATTGCATTGGCTTCTGCTGAATCACGCTTCATAAATTTCTGTCTTACAGGAACATTAAAAAATATATCACGTATAATTATAGTTGTACCGTCAGGACAGCCTGTGCTTTCACTGAGCTTTTCAATTCCGCCCTCTATTATATAGTTTGTACCAAGCTCATCTTCCCTTTGCTTTGTAAGTACCTCAACCTTTGAAACAGCACACACCGAAGCCAGCGCTTCACCTCTGAAGCCCAGCGTCAGAATATTTTCAAGGTCATCCTTTGATGTAATCTTACTTGTCGCATGACGCAGAAAGGCAGTTGCCACCTGCTCCGGAGCAATGCCACAGCCGTCATCGGTAATTCTCATATATGTAGTACCGCCGTTTTTTATCTCAACGGTAATGTGCTTTGCATCTGCATCAATGGAATTTTCAAGCAGTTCCTTTATTACAGAAGAAGGTCTTTCAATAACCTCACCTGCGGCAATAAGCTCTGAAATATCCTTGCTGAGTAGATTAATCTGTGCCATCGGTTCTCCTTTCCCCGCTTTTTGAAAAAAGCTTGGCAAAAACTTTTTCTTCTTCTTTCTTTGAAAAGAAAGAAGCAAAGAAACTTTTAGTTTCGCTTTTACTTTAACTAAATTTGCTACTTTAAGCACGAAGTGATAATAAAATCAGAATTCGATAACAATTACTATACAAATAATTAAATTATTTCAAATTCAAAAGTACAATTATCAATACTTTCCGGTAAGCTCCAATTATTTGCTATTCTATTTGTTTCACGATATGCACAACAAATTTCTTTTTTTATTTCCCATTTATAATTTTTTAACACTGACGGTATTTTAACATCTATGATGCTGTAATTATATTCAACTTCCCATATCCAGAATTCAATCTTTTTTTGTTTAAATAGCATATGAAAAAAAACTGGTGTTTCAACCCCTCGTTTTCCAATAGCAACAATAACAATGTTTTTCTCTCTGTCAATTACCCAATCACTAAGTTTTTCATACCAAGAACGCTCTGAAATCTGTTCATAGTCTTCTTTATACCTTTCGGATACATTTTCTTTTACAAACATAGCTTTAATTTTCCCTTCCTGAAACTCCCATTAAAACCACCTTGCAGAGCATTGTACTTTTTGTATAAGCAAAAGGCACAGACTCATATGACAACCCCAAACATCCACCACAATACAAAGATTGTTATCCCAAAAAGTAATGATATTATAAAAGAAATAATCTCTGCCTTGCTTTTTCTAAATTTATAAATGGTAAAAATAAATATAGCCAGCCATATTAAAACCATAAAAATTCCAATGGGAATAAAGATCTTATCTTCTTCCCAACTCAACGAACCCGGACCATACTCCGGAAACATAAAAGCCACTCCCATTAAATCCCAGTAAAAACCTAATGTTCCCAGCAAAAATCCGTGAACTGAAATCAATATATTTTTCAATATTTTTTTCATTTTTATCACTCCGCAAGCTTCACAAGCTCTTTCAGAAATTCCCTGCACTCGCTGTCGGACAGTTCATCCACATTGGTTCTGCAAAGTCTGTCTGCGATATCATCATGGTTTAAGCTGTCGAAGCTTATCTGACCGTCGTCCTCCTGAACCTTTACGGTTTTGTTTTCAGTTTCCATTTCCCGAAGCAGTTCCCTTGCACGTTTCACAACCTTATTCGGAAGCCCTGCAAGCTTTGCAACCTCAATACCATAGCTTTCGTCAACGCCGCCTTTTACAATTTTTCGCAGGAAGCGTATTCCGTCACTGCTCTTTCTTACTGCAATACTGTAGTTCTTCACGCCCTCCATAAGCTGTTCAAGCTCAATAAGCTCATGATAGTGTGTTGCAAAAAGCGTTTTGCAGCCCAGACCTTTACTTGCGCATATATGCTCCGCAACTGCCCTTGCAATGCTTATACCGTCAAAGGTTGATGTACCACGCCCTACCTCATCAAGTATCACAAGACTGTTTTTTGTGGCATAATTCAAAATATCGGCAACCTCGCTCATTTCCACCATAAAGGTACTCTGTCCGGCTGTAAGGTCATCTGATGCTCCGACTCTTGTGAAAATTCTGTCAACAACAGAGATTTTCGCATAAGAGGCAGGCACAAAGCATCCTATCTGTGCCATAAGGGTAATAAGGGCTGTCTGACGCATATATGTGGATTTACCCGACATATTCGGGCCTGTTATAATTGACATTCTCGAGCCTTTTGTATCAAGATACACGTTATTCGGAACAAACATCTCGTCTGTCAGCATAAGCTCAACAACAGGGTGACGGCCGTCACGTATATCAATTGCTCCGTCTATTGCAATTTCGGGACGTACATAATTATTCTTCATTGAAATATCGGCAAAGGAAGCAAGTACATCTATCGCCGCAACCGCAGAGGCCGTACGCTGAACACTCGCAAGCTTTGTGGCAAGAAAATCACGGATTTCATTATAGATATCCATTTCAAGACGAAGTGCCTTGTCCTTTGCACCGAGAATATTGTTTTCGGCGTTTTTAAGCTCCTCCGTAATAAATCTCTCACAATTTGCAAGGGTCTGTTTTCTTACATAACGCTCAGGAACAAGGTCGTAATAGGAACGTGTCACCTCAAGGTAATAACCGAAAACTCTGTTAAAGCCCTTTTTCAGATTTTTAATGCCTGTCTTTTCTTTTTCACGCTCCAGAATATCTTCAAGGGTACTTTCGCCATTTTCCATGATATAACGCAGGTCGTCAAGCTCCTTGTTAAAACCGTCTTTAATGACCTCTCCGTCCTTGATATTTACAGGCGGTTCATCCTCAATTGCATTTTCAACAAGCTGTGATATTTCCTCAAGTGTTGAAATACTGCTTTCAAGAGACGCTATAAGCTTTGAACCTGAAAGCTTTAAAAGCTGCTCCTTGAGAAGCGGAAGCTGCGCAGCTGTAACCGACAGTGACTTTAAATCTCTCGGAGTCGCCGTTTTATACATAACCCTTGTCATAAGTCTTTCAAGGTCATATATACGGTCAAGGATTTCCGTCGTCTCCATAAGCACAACAGGATTTTTTGCAAACTGCTCAACCGCCTCAAGTCTGTCAATAATTCTTGCAGGACTTGCAAGAGGCTGTTCGATATATTTTTTAAGAAGCCTTTTGCCCATTGCTGTTTTTGTGGAATCAAGAACCCAGAGAAGCGTACCCTTTTTATCCTTGTTTCTCATAGTTTCCGTAAGCTCAAGATTGCGTCTTGCAGTAAGGTCAAGAGTCATTACAGATGTATTGTCAATACGCTGTATTGCCGTAAATCTTCCTGTAAGCGACTTCTGTGTTTCATGGAAATAATCGAAAAGTCCGCACACTGCACAAACATCCGCGCCTGTTTCCGAAAGTCCGAGCATATCCATAGAAGACGCCGAAAACTGACTCAGGACAGCTTCACGTCCATTCTCAACACTGAAATACTTCGATTCACGCAACGTTACCGCACAGCCAAGTCTGACCTTTATAAAATCAAGCGCTGTTTTCAGAGAAAGAAATTCAGGGTTGAAAACTATCTCGGCAGGATTGAACCTCGACAGCATCTCTATAACCTGTGCCTCAGGCTTTTCTTCGATTATCTGCGAAAGATGCACCTCACCCGTGGAAATATCCGCAAAGCACAGAGCACAGCTGCTATTGTCATAATAAGCGCAGCAGATATAGTTATTGCTGTCATCGCTTAGCATATTGCTGTCAATAAGCGTTCCGGGAGTTACTATCCTTACCACATCACGCACAACAAGGCCCTTTGATTCGGACGGGTCTGTCAGCTGTTCACAGATTGCAACTTTAAAGCCTGCGTCAATAAGCTTTTTTATGTAAATATCCGCACTGTGATGCGGAACACCGCACATCGGTGCTTTTTCTTCAAGTCCGCAGTCCTTTCCGGTAAGAGTAAGTTCAATCGCCCTTGAGACAACCAGTGCGTCATCAAAAAACATTTCATAAAAGTCACCGACACGGAAAAATAGTATTGTATCTGGATACAGCTCCTTTGTTTCAAGATACTGCTGCATCATCGGGGAAAGTTTTTTCTTGTTTATTTCCATTATTATTCAGCCTCCGGATTCGGTCATATTCCGCAAAAGAGCAGACCTTGAGCCTGCTCTTTTAAATTTACGTTAAAAACCTACTGAAATTCCCTCAGGGACAATTATCAGTGGCAGCCGCCGCATGAACTGCAGCTTCCCGAGCATCCGCTTGGTTTTGACGGACATGTCTCAGGGTCTTCACCATTGGCAGAAGCTGTAATAACATTATTGATTTCAGACAGCATTCCATCCATTGCATTTTTAGCCGCATTGAATTCAGCCATGTTAGGATTTACCATAATTTCACCGTAAAGGTTCTTGATAACACCGTCAAGCTCCTTGAGCTTTTCAGAATCCTTATCTTCCTTTGACATTTCCATGTTAAGCTCATATCTCTTTGCTGTAAACTCGCTGATAAGCTTCTGAAGCTCCTCATCCTTGTCGTTTTTTTCCTTTGCAGAAAGATATGCTGAATATCTTTCATCCTGCTGAATAAGCTTTCCAAGTTCTCTTGCTTTTGAAATTACGTCCATTTTTATTTCTCCTTTTTATATATTATATAATTACGCCTGTTACAGCCCAATTTTTGGCATCAGTTATTTTAACATTCACAAAGCTTCCCACAAGTGATTTGTCACCTTCAAATTCAACGATGACAAATTCATTGCTTTTGCCTGTCATATATCCTTCGGTTTTACTTTTACCGTCAACCAGAACTCTCATGGTTCTGCCGATAAACCTTTTGTAGCTTTCCGTGGAAATTTCCCTCTGAAGGGACAAAAGCCTTGTCATTCTTTTTCCCTTTTCCTCATCGGATACCATATCCTCGATTTCCGCCGCCTTTGTACCGGAACGCTTTGAATAGATAAACGAATAAATATTGTCATATTTCACCCGTTTCATAAGACTTAAAGTCTTTTCAAAATCTTCCTCCGATTCATTCGGAAAACCTACAATAATATCAGTTGTAAACGAAAAATCAGGAATAAAGCTTCTTGCATAATCAATCGTTTCGAGATATTTTTCCACAGTATATCTGCGGTTCATTTTATCTAAAATATCATTGCTTCCGCTTTGTACCGGCAAGTGAAGATGCTTACCAATCTTCCCGCAGTTAATAATAGTGTCAATCAGCTTCTTTCCGGCATCCTTAGGATGTGACGACATGAAGCGCACCACAAAATCACCGTCTATTTCATTTATGCGCTGCAAAAGCTCCGGAAAATCAACACTTTCGGCAAGGTCTTTTCCGTAGGAATTAACATTCTGCCCAAGAAGCATTATTTCCTTGTAACCGTTCTGAACGAGTTTTTCTACTTCCTGTATAATATTTTCCGGCTTTCTGCTTCTTTCACGTCCTCTTACGTAAGGAACTATACAATACGTACAGAAATTATTACATCCGAACATAATCGGTACGGAAGCCTTAAAGCTGCTGTCACGTTCCTGATAAAGTCCCTCTGACGACATATTATACTCATTTGTATCAAATGCATACCTGCTTCCTGAAAGCTTTTCAAGCAAAAGCTTAGGAAGCCTGTCAAGCGCCGACGGCGAAAAAACAATATCCACAAACCTGTACGAATTTTTAAGCTTACGGGTAACATGCTCAAGAGACGCCATACAGCCGCAAAGTCCGATAATCATTTCGGGATTTTTTTCCTTGTAATGCTTTAAAAAACCGAGATTTCCGAAAACCCTGTCCTCTGCATTTTCCCTTACTGCACATGTATTGTATATTACAATGTCAGCATTTTCTTCCTTTTCAGCCATTTCACAGCCCATTTTCACGAGCATACCCTTGATTTTTTCACCGTCTGAAAAATTCAGCTGACATCCGAAGCTTCGCACACAGGCTCTGGGCTTTGTATTTCTTTTTACAAGAATATCCGAAACTGCTGATATATATTCATTAACATTTATTTCCTGATTCAATTTTCATTCTCCGTTCAGACAGTAATAAAATCAAATTTAAATTTTCTTTACAGTTTCAAGTACAATTTCCGCAACCTTTTTAGCTGCAATCTTCTCAAATTCATCAAATGACATTTCGCCCTCATCGTCAGCGTTGTCCGAAATACATCTTACGCTTACAAAAGGAATGTTATTTCTGTAGGCACACTGACCTACTGCCGCAGTTTCCATATCAACTGCAAGAGGTGAAAGTCTGTCACATATATCCTGCTTCAGTTTGCTGTCCGAAACAAAGGCTTCACCCGAAACTATTCTTCCCACATGATTTACTATATTTTTTTCGGCGCAAACCTGACAAACTGCGTTTACAAGTTTTTCGTCCGCTTCATACATTGAATGGTAAGGCGGATAATTTTCAAGAAAACGAAGCTCAAGGTCGTGAGGGCAGACAGCGTCCGATACTACAATATCACAAACCTTTACCTTTGTATTCATACCGCCGGCAACACCTGTGTTGATAATGGCGTCAATATCAAATTTATCAATCATAACCTGTGCGCAAAGAGCTGCGTTTACCTTGGCAATGCCGCAGCATGCACTTACAATAAGCTTATCCCCGTAAGTACAAACGTAAAAATCATATCCTGCATATGTTTTGACAACTGCGTTGCACAGTACGTTTCTTATATCAGCAAGCTCAGACGGCATTGCACCTATAATACCTATTGTTTTCATATTATCTCCCTTTCATATCCTGAAACACAAAAATATTTACACATGTATATTTTACTCTAAAATGTCTGAAAAGTCAAGGTTTAAGAGATTTACAGTACAAAAAAGATATTTTTAAGGGAGATGAAGCTGTGTCATCTCCCATCAGAAATTATGCATTTTTTCACCGGACTCAAGAACACCCAGCTGTTCAATTATTTTCTGTGCTTCCTCCACCCGAAGCCCCTTTACCTTGTGAGCTCTTGTTTTTTCCGAATTAAAATAGAAATCCAGACGGCACCGTCCTGTTTTTTTATTTATAAGGCTCTGGAAAATCTGAATTTTCACAAGCTTGTTCTTGTCCGCAAGAATTGTATGATAAGCAAAAAATCTTGAATATCTTATGCAGCAAAAATCATCCTCAACAGTAACTCCGGTTGTTGCATGGGCATACAGCTTTACGACAGTCAGCCAGATAAACGGTATTTCCAGTATCAGCACAACAAAAAACATAATGTTTGAAAGCTGCGAAAGAAAATACACTGTAAGCCAACCGGCAGCAAGAATTACAGCGGCAATTGTCAGCGGCGCACTTATATAGGATATAACAGAGGATTTAACCGGTCTGACCTTTCGTCTGACCAGATATTTTTTGAATCCCAGCATATCAAGAGCGTCATTCGCCTCCCTTTGCGTAAGAAGCGGCAGAAGTACAGGAAGCTCATTCTTGCCTTTTCCATACCCCGAACAGCTGATATTAAGCGATGAAACCCTGAACAGCTTTGTAATAAAGCTCTGGCGCAAATCCAGATAATTGATTTTTTCAGGTATAATGTTGAAAATTCTTCTTGTAAACGCACCTGAAATTATCCTCATAATATGGGTATCCTTTTTCATTACAAAATCGGAGTACCTGAAAATATTTATTATAAATGACAAAAGCCATGTTCCCAGTACAATAAACATAAGAATAATTGCCACAGGCGGAATGTCAACAGGTGCGCCCGCCGACATATTTTCGGACATATCATTTGCAATTCTGTACATTTCTGTCCAGTCGTCCCTCATTGCTTCCATCACTATTCTTCCCGCATTGAAAATAAGTGCAGAAACATAAACCGCACCGGAAAGACTGCTTGAAAAGACAAAGGAGAAAAAAACAATTTTATACCATTTTGAAGAAAGGGTGAAGGTTTTTTTCTCCTTCCGTACAATTTTCGGAAGCTTTCGCTGAATCTTTTTCAGTTCGTCACGATGCAGAAGTATGGACAAGTCAGTAGTTCCGAACACTCCGGCATCGGTATCCACATGCACTCTCACCGCATGAAAAGGACGCAGATAGAAGCTGTGCTGAGCTGTTACAACTGCAATACTTTTATAAGGCATTTCAGTAACACGTTTTACAAAAATTCCGCTCATTACCCTGATATGATTTTTCCCCAGCCTCATCCATGTAAAAAGCCATCTGAAATATCCGAACGCCAGAATAACAATAAGTACAAGCAAATCAAACCAGCCGCCGGTAATCCAGGTGTAAAACGCATCAAGGTCCAGTGAAAAGCTTCGTATACCACGGAGAATCGGGAAAATAAGCAGCCAGATACTGCTTTTGGCATGCTTTAAAATTTTAAGCGGATGCTCATGAATCATTCTTTGTCCCTCCTGCTCTCAGACCTTAAGATTATACGTTATTTCAGAAAAATCCCTGTTGCTGACAAAAATAATGGGAAGCATTCCGCCGTAAGCATAAAGAAGAATGCAGTTAAGACCGGTAAGTCTTGAAAAGGGGGTAGATATTGTTGTTGTATACTGTATTCTGCTGACCTTTACCGTCTGGGTTTTAATAAAATAAAATCCGCTTACCTTGACGATTTTTTCATCCGAAACATAGTATTTCATATTGCGGAAATATATGGGCAGATATATAAGCGAAGCAAAAAATCCAATTGCAAAGAATACAGAACAAACGATTATCATAATTATTGGAATAAAGGAAAGGAAATAAGCGGCAACAGCTATAATTATAACTGTCAGCACAATAATTATAATTCTCATCATATTGAGACATGTTTTGTCTGCATAATATTCCTTCATAGCAGTCTCCTTCCGTGTGTGTATATTAAATCCGGCAGAAACTTTCTGTCTGGTATGCCGGACGATTATATAAAATCGACATGCAGTGTCTTCCGTACAATCTTTGTACGGTATTGCCTTAATATATTATAACATAAAACAGATAATGAATTCAACTAAAAAATGAAAAGGTGTGAATAAAAATGCTCGAAATTTTAAACAAAATTGTCTGGAGTGATTTTCTTCTAATTCTGCTTCTCGGAACTGGACTTATAATAAGTATAAGACTGAATTTTTTTCAGATTTTAAAATTCCCGTACATAATTAAAAACACCCTTTTTTCGCTTTTTTACGACAAAACTACCCGAAAAACAAAAAACGGCGGTGTTTCACAGCTTCAGTCACTGTCAACAGCCCTTGCGGCAACTATGGGAACGGGAAATATTGTAGGTGTGGCAACTGCACTTACCGCAGGCGGTCCGGGAGCAATTTTCTGGATGTGGATTTCAGCCATGCTGGGTATGGCACTTGTTTATGCCGAAAACTATCTCGGAACTCTCTTTGCACGAAATAACGGAAAAGTCACAGTAGGCGGAACTGTTGCTTTTCTTGAATACGGAACAGGCAAAAGATTTTTAGCTGTTATTTTCTGCATTTTCTGTAGTCTTGCATCTCTCGGAATGGGAAATATGACCCAGATAAATTCCATTTCAGAGGCTGTAAGCAATTCCTTCGGCATCCCTCCATTATACACCGGAATAATTGCAGCAGTCATCATATTTGCCGTAATTTCGGGAAGCATAAAAAGAATCGGAAAGGTATCGCAGCTGCTGATTCCCATACTCTCCGGAATATATATAATTACAACAATTATAATTATTGTCAGTCACTCGTCAGCTCTGCCGCAAACCCTTGCGGAAATTTTCAGGGGTGCTTTCGGCATAAAGGCTGTAGGCGGCGGAATAAGCGGAGAAATAATAAAACGCAGCATTAACACTGGTCTGCGGCGTGGTGTTTTTTCAAATGAAGCCGGACTCGGAAGCTCCTCCCTGCTCCACAGTGCAACCGAAAACGCCTCACCTCACCGTCAGGGACTATGGGCAGTATTTGAAGTATTTACAGATACTATAATATGCTGCACCCTGACCGCACTTGCAATCATGACAACAGGCAGTCTCTCGTCAGGAAAAACAGGCGTTTCACTGGCAGCCGAGGCATTTGGCAGTATAATGGGAGATTTTTCCCAGATATTTACATCTGTTTCAATTGTGCTTTTTGCATTTGCAACGCTTATAAGTTGGTATTTCTGCGGAGAATGCTGTGTGAAATATATTTTCGGGGAACGGGTGATTCCGTTTTTCAGAATAATTTTCGCCTTTTGTGTGGTCATAGGAGCATATTCAAGGCTTGAAACAGTATGGCTTATATCGGACATTTTCAACGGACTCATGGCATTTCCGAATCTTGCGGGACTGATTATATTAAGAAAACACGTAAGATTTGAAAAATGAAATATAAAAATATGAATAATACAATTCATTACTTCCCATAATTTTATAGTTATTCATACAGTATAAAAAAAGCCGCTTGACTTTTATCGGGTAATTGCGTATAATTAGTATGTATATTTATATGTAAATTTCTGCCTGTACGTTTTGGCAGAAGCTCAGATTTATGGTATTACGGCATAATGAAATGCCTGTATATAAACAAGTACAAGAGTACTGAAAGACAAACAAAACAACATGTATCACTCAGGGCTGCCGAACGTTTTCTGTTCTGACACCAAAGCTTCCTGTTGCGGAAAATCTGTGCAGAACAGCCTTTTGAGCCTTGTGATACGCAGCTATCCGATCTAAAATATACATATCTGTTTTCAAAAGAAATACACCAAAACATTATTACATTATCACACTGCATCATGTCAATTTATTTTGCAATCAAGATTTATTTCATTTCAGAAAACTATAATATATAATATTTAATCGGACAAGAAAGAATGAGAGGTAAAAAATTGGAAAACAATCAGACAAAATCAACTTCTGAAGTAAAAAAGAGATTTTTCAGAAGAAATGAAAAAACAGCAAACGACGGTCAGGGAACAAGAAAAAAGCAGGCGTATCCAAAATCGAACTTCATTCCGAAGCAGAAAAAAGAACAAAGAAGAACCCCTGTTAAAATAATTCCTCTGGGTGGACTTAATGAAATCGGAAAAAACATGACAGTAATAGAATGCTCAAATGATATTTTTATTATCGACTGCGGTCTTGCTTTTCCGGATACTGAAATGCCGGGGGTTGATATTGTAATCCCCGATTTCAGCTATATTGAAAAAAACCGTGACAAAGTAAGAGGTATTGTTCTGACGCACGGGCACGAAGACCACATCGGCGGTCTTGCTTATCTTCTTAAAAAGATAAATGTACCTATTTATGGTACAAAGCTGACGCTGGCTCTTGTTGACGGCAAGCTTAAAGAACACGGACTTTCAGGCAAGGTAAATCTTATTGTTACCGAGCCAAGAAGGACTATTAAAATGGGCTGCATGGCAGTTGAATTTATAAAAGTCAACCATTCAATCCCCGATGCTGTGGGTATGGCAATTCATACTCCTGCCGGAGTTATTGTCCATACAGGTGACTTCAAGGTGGACTACAGTCCGATAAACGGTGAAATCATTGACCTTGCACGCTTTGGTGAGCTTGGCAGCAAGGGTGTGCTTGCACTTATGGCTGACTCGACAAATGCAGAGCGTCCGGGCTATACCCAGTCGGAAAAAACAGTTGGCGAATCCTTTGAAAAGCTGTTTGCACAGGGTGAGGGCAAGCGAATTATCATTGCAACATTCTCGTCAAACATTCACAGAATACAGCAGATTATAAACTGCTCCTCACGATACGGCAGAAAGGTTGCCGTATTCGGCAGAAGCATGATAAATGTTATCACAACTGCCATAGAGCTTGGATATCTGGATGTTCCGAAGGGAGTTCTGATTGACATTGACATGATGAGCCGTTATGACGCTTCCGAAATTGTTCTTATAACAACAGGAAGTCAGGGCGAACCTATGTCAGCTCTTACAAGAATGGCAATGAATGACCACAAAAAAGTGAACATTACACCTATGGACTTTATTATTATCTCGGCAACACCTATTCCGGGAAATGAAAAATATGTCACAAAGGTTGTAAACGAGCTTATGAAGTCAGGGGCAGAGGTAGTTTACGAAGCAATGTACGAGGTACATGTTTCCGGACATGCCTGCCGTGAAGAATTAAAGCTTATCCAGGCTCTGACAAAACCAAAATTCTTTATTCCTGTTCACGGCGAATACAAGCATCTCAAAAAGCATGCGGAAATCGCAAGAGAGCTTGGCATGCCGCAGGAAAACATTATAATCGGTGAAATCGGAAATGTTATCGAAACTGACGGTACAAAAATAAATGTTGTATCACAGGTGCCTGCCGGAAAGGTTCTTGTTGATGGACTCGGCGTTGGCGATGTCGGTTCTATCGTACTCCGTGACAGAAAGCATCTTGCGCAAGACGGTCTTATAATAGTGGTAATAGGCATTGAAAAGGCTTCAAACACTATTGTTTCCGGTCCGGATATAATTTCAAGAGGCTTTGTTTATGTAAGAGAATCAGAAGAACTTATCGACAATGCAAAGGCTGTTCTGGAACATACTCTTGAAACCTGTCACGCTCAGGATTTCAGAGAATGGAACTATCTTAAAACCCGCATGCGTGATGCGCTTTCTGACTATATCTATGAAAAGACAAAGCGCAGCCCTATGATTTTACCTATTATTATGGAAATCTGATATTTTTTCGGAGGTGTACCTGTTGAAAAGGAAGTTTACGCTTGGATTTACAATTATCTCGGCTTTACTGATTTTATCCTCAGTTGCTTCAGCACTTATGCTTCGGGAATACAGCAATAAAGAATTCCTTGTTGCAATTATTCCAATAATAATTTTTTCAGCAGTTCTTATAACTGAAATCATACTGTCACATAAGGCTTCTGTCAGATATACCGCAAAGCTTAACAGTTATATAAACGAAGCGGAGAATCAGGCTCTTTACTGCTTTGAAAACCCTATTGTAATCCTCGGTCAGAACAAGGAAATACTCTGGTGCAACAAGGAATTTGACGCCCAGATAATCCCTGAGGAGGAGGCTGTCGGACGGGATGCCGGAAAACTTCTGAATCTTGATATAGACAAGCTGATAAACAGCGGCGTTGAAAAAGCAGAAATAAATGGCAGAATCTATAAAATAAACTGCGTTTCGGTCAACAGTATCGATAATATGATTTATTTAAGCTTTACCGATATTTCTGAATTTGCAGAGCTTCTTGGCAAATACAAGAGGACACGTCCGACTGTTGCACTCATGGTAATAGACAATTATGAGGACGTTCTGCAGAACTTCAAGGAAAGTGAAAAAGCATATGTTTCAGCTGCAATTCAGACGCTTCTTGAGGACTTTATGTCCATTACAACAGGCATACTCCGAAAGCTTGATGACGATAAATTTATAGCAATTATAGAAAATCAGCATCTTAATGAAATTATCGGAAGCAAATTCAACATTCTTGATAACGCAAGAAACATATCCATAGGCGGCAGAGACAATATTATAACCTTCTCAATCGGCGTAGGCCGTGACGGCGAAACCCTTGAGGAAAACGAAACATATGCAAGACAGGCGCTTGATATGTGTCTTGGCCGCGGAGGTGACCAGGCAGCCATTAAAACTGAAAACGGATTCCGTTTCTTCGGCGGTGTTGCAAAGGGTGTGGAAAAAAAATCAAAGGCAAAATCCCGTATTATTTCAAATGCCCTTCAGGAAATTATTGCTTCCAGTGATTCCGTTTATGTAATGGGACACAGATTTGCCGACCTTGATGCGGTAGGCTCCGGTGCCGGACTTGCCTATGCTATAAGAAAGCTTGGAAAAGAGGCTTATTTTGTAGTTGATTTCCAGAAAAATCTTTCCCAGACTTTAATTGAGAAAATTGACAGCAAATACCCTGACCTCATTATTTCACCTGAAGAGGCAGAAAGTACTTTTACTTCTGAAAGCCTGCTGATTATTGTTGATACACATAACGCAGAGCTTGTTGAAAGCAAAAAGCTCTTTAATATGGCGAACCAGAAGGTTGTAATAGACCACCACAGAAAAACTGTCAACTTTATAAATGATGCGGTTATCTTCCACCATGAGCCGTATGCTTCTTCGGCATCGGAAATGGTGACGGAAATTATACAGTACTTCAAAAAACTCAACTCAATTTCTCAGACAATCGCCGAAGCACTTCTTGCCGGAATTATGCTTGACACCAAAAACTTTGTTATGCATACCGGTGTAAGAACATTTGAAGCTGCGGCATATCTCAGAAAAAACGGAGCTGACACTATAAATGTAAAGGGCTTCTTTACAAGTTCCATTGATGCCTATAAAAAGAAGTCCGCACTTATTTCATCGGCGGAAATAATTGATAACTGCGCTGTTGCACTGACCGAAGCCGATGTTCCGGACATAAGGATTATTGCACCGCAGGCAGCAGACGAGCTTCTCGGCATTCAGGATGTAAAGGCTTCATTTGTCATTTACAAAACAGGAAACATTATTAATATTTCTGCACGTTCTCTCGGTGCAATGAATGTTCAGATAATTATGGAAAGACTTGGCGGCGGCGGACATCAGACAATGGCTGCCGTTCAGCTTGAAAACAAATCTGCCCCACAGGCAAAGCAAATGCTTATTGACGCTATAAACTCAGACTAAGGAGAAATTTTATGAAGGTTATATTTTTACAGGATGTAAAAGGTTCAGGAAAAAAGGGCGAGGTAAAGAATGTTTCTGACGGATACGCAAGAAACTTCCTTATCGGAAAAGGACTTGCCGTTGAAGCAACAGCTAAAAACATGAACCTTCTTGACGGACAGAAGGCATCCGCACAGCACAAAAAGGATGTTGAAAAGCAAAATGCAGAGGAAATTGCTGCCGCAATAAACGGCAAAACCGTAAAGGCTGTTGCAAAGGCAGGAAACGGCGGAAAGCTTTTCGGCTCTGTTACAGCCGGAAATATTGCAGAGCTTATCGAAAAGCAGTTCGGTAAAAAAATCGACAAGAAAAAGATTTCCCTTAAAACAGACATCAAGAACTTCGGTACATACGAGGTTGACATAAAGCTTTATACCGGAGTAAATGCAAAAGTAACAGTTGATGTTACCGAAGAATAATCAAATGATACTATACCAAAGAAATGGAGATTAACATGGAATATGAGGAATTCACCGACAAGGAGCTTCCTTACAGCTTAGAAGCGGAACAGACAGTTTTAGGAGCAATTCTCATTGACCAGGCTGTCATTTCAGAGGTGCTTGAGCATGTAAATTCCGAAAGCTTTTTTAATGAAAAGCACCGTGCACTTTTTACAATAATGCTCAGAATGTTTACATCCGGCGTTAAAGCGGATGTAATTACAGTTTTGAACGAAGCTGTAAGAGACAATATTTTTGAATCGGCACAGGAAGGCAGAAACTATCTCGCCTCTCTTGTAAATATGGTTCCATCGGTCGACAACATAAGCAGCTACTGCAAAATTGTTGCCGAAAAATATTACATAAGAAGCCTTGCTCTTGTTGCAAGAGAGCTTCTTCATGAAATTGCTTTGAATCAGAATACCGCTCAGGTTCTTCTTGACTCTGCCGAACAGAAAATCTTTGATATAAGACAGGGCAAGGATGTTACCGGTCTGACTCCTATAAGCGATGTTGTGTTCCAGTCATGGGAAAGACTTCAGAAAATTTCCGGTCCTGACAAGGAAAGCTACATAGGTGCAAGAACAGGCTTTACACTGCTTGATACAATAACAACAGGTCTTAACAAATCTGACCTTATCATTATAGCGGCACGTCCTGGTATGGGTAAAACCTCCTTTGCCCTTAACATTGCATCAAATGTTGCAAGACATTCAGGAAAGGATGTTGCGGTATTCTCCCTCGAAATGTCAAAGGAACAGCTTACAACAAGAATGCTTTCCACCGAAGCACTTGTTGACTCAAACAAGCTCAGAAGCGGTCTGCTTTCAGACAATGACTGGGTGCGTCTGGCGTCGGGTGCGGATATACTCTGCAATCTGCCTATACTTCTTGACGATACTGCCGGTACAAATGTTCCGCAGATAAAGGCAAAGCTTCGCCGTGTAAAAAATCTCGGTCTTGTTGTAATAGACTATCTGCAGCTTCTTGGTTCAACAATGAAAACGGAAAACATGGTTTTAAGAGTTCAGGAAATTACACGAAATCTTAAAATTCTTGCAAAGGAGCTTGATGTTCCGGTAATACTTCTTTCCCAGCTCAGCCGTGGCGTTGAAAGCAGACCTGACAAAAGACCGCTGCTTTCAGACCTTAGAGACTCAGGTTCTATTGAGCAGGACGCAGATATTGTTATGTTCCTTTACAGAGATGCATATTATAACAAGGAAAGCACTGAGCCAAACATATCCGAATGTATTGTTGCGAAAAACCGTCATGGTGAAACAGGAACTGTAAAAATGATATGGGATGGTCAGTTTACACGCTTTTCAAATGCTGACTTTTCTACTCCTCCGGAGGAATAAATGCTGACAGAAACAGTAACTGAAACTATCAGAAATTATGACATGATTAAAAAGGGCGACAAGGTTGTTGCCGCTTTATCCGGAGGCGCTGACAGCGTCTGCCTGCTTCATGTATTAAACGAACTGAAAACAAGGCTTGATATACACCTTGAAGCAGTTCACATAAACCATTGCATAAGAGGAAGCGAAAGTGACGGCGATGAAGAATTCTGCGTTGATTTATGCCGCATTCTTGATATTCCGCTTAAAATATATCGCATTGACATTCCGGCTCTTGCAGCAGCCTGCGGCAAATCCACAGAGGAAACTGCAAGAGATGCAAGATATGAAAAATTCAGAGAATGCGCCGGCGAGAATGGTAAAATCGCAACTGCACATACTCTTTCAGACAGTGCTGAAACAATGCTTCTGAACATTGCAAGAGGTACAGGATTAAAGGGACTATGCGGCATTCCGCCAGTAAGAGACAACATAATCCGTCCCCTTTCAGCGCTTACAAGACAGCAGATAGAAGATTATCTGCATGAAAAAAACCAGTCATTCAGAACAGATTCAACAAATCTGTCGGATGACTATACAAGAAACAAAATCAGACACAGAGTAATTCCCGTTCTGCTTGATATAAATCATGGCTTTTTTAAAAGCTTTGCAAACGGACAGCAGGCTGTAAGAGAAGAAAATGCTTTTCTTGAACAGCTTACAAAAAAAGCTTACAGCGAACACTTTGAAAATAATACTCTTTTGCATATGACGGATATACCTGAAGCTGTAAGAAAAAGAGTAATTTCAAAATATCTGAGCGATAACAGTCTGCCTGTAAGCTATGATAAAATTAATGAAGTAAATAAGCTTTGCCAAACAAACGGCAAGCTTAATATATCAAAGGATGTTTTTATTGTCAGCAAAAAAGGCTGTATTTCTATCAGAAAAGCACAGAATGATTTTGCTGAAATTCAGACTCCTCTGCAAATCGGATCAAACTGTATTTTTGAAAACAAATGCTTTTTTGCATTTGACGGCAAAAATGGTGAACATCTGATTGATATGGACAAGGTTTCGGGTCAGATAATTCTGCGAAACCGAAGATTTGGTGATAAAATAAAGCTTTCAGGAAGAAATTTTACATCTTCTGTCAAAAAACTCATTAACGAAAATATTCCATATGAAAATCGTCCGTTTATACATTTTTTAAGTGACGATGATGGGGTTATTTTCATGGAAGGCTTTGGGGTTGCTGACAGGGTGAAAACAGATGAATTTTCTAAAAATATTTTATCTGTCAGCATAAAAAACAAATAAGGAGTGTGAACAGCATAATAAATATCCTTGCCATTCAACCCGGATATGCTTAGAGACTTTCGGAGAAAACAGAATAATCTGCTTTCAATGAAAAGTACTTTAAAAATCTAAAAGTACCGGATGTGTTACATAGGTATTTGCAATCCAGGTAATAATAAATAAAAAGAAACGGAGTGAATTATTTTTTGAATAAGAACAGAGGTATTTTAGCTTATCTATTAATTGGTGCAATAATAATTGCCGCTTTCTTCTTTATCTTCTCACGTATTTCAAGCACAGGAAAAGAAGAAACATATTCAGATATTATCAGCCACTTTGAAAACTACGAGGTTAAATCCTATACCCTTGACCTTGGAACAGGTGAACTTGAATATCAGCTTGCAAACGAAGATTTTACAAGAACCTATGAAGTTCCGAATGTAAATATATTCCTTGATGATACTGATTCTGAAATTTCAGATTACCGTGAAGAATACAACGAGCGTCATCCGGATGCCCCGCTTGAGCAGAACTATAAAAAAATCACTGACAATTCATGGATTTTATCTGCAATTCCGACAGTGCTGATGCTCGGTATAGCCGTTGCGCTTCTTTTCTTCATGATGAAGCAAGCAGGCGGAGGCGGAAAATACTCCTCCTTTGCAAAGGCAAACGTCAAAAATCAGAATAACGGTAAAAAAGTCACCTTTGCAGATGTTGCCGGTGCCGATGAAGAAAAGCATGAAATGGAAGAAATTGTCGACTTCCTCAAAAATCCAAAGAAATATGCAGAAATCGGTGCAAGAATTCCAAAGGGTGTTCTCCTCCTCGGCCCTCCGGGTACAGGTAAGACACTCCTTGCAAAGGCTGTTGCAGGTGAAGCCGGCTGTCCGTTCTTTCCGATTTCCGGTTCAGACTTTGTTGAAATGTTTGTCGGTGTAGGTGCTTCAAGAGTACGTGACCTTTTTGAACAGGCAAAGAAAAATGCTCCGGCTATAATTTTCATTGACGAAATTGATGCCGTAGGACGACACAGAGGTGCCGGTCTCGGCGGCGGTCACGATGAACGTGAACAGACTCTTAATCAGCTTCTTGTTGAAATGGACGGCTTTACAGGAAACGAAAGTGTTATTGTAATTGCCGCAACAAACCGCCGTGATATACTCGACCCTGCGCTTTTGCGTCCGGGACGTTTTGACAGACAGATTGTTGTAAATTACCCTGATATAAAGGGCAGAGAAGAAATCCTTAAAGTACACACAAAGAACAAGCCTCTTGGTCCTGACGTTGTACTTAAAACAATTGCCAAGACAACCGTAGGCTTCACAGGTGCCGATTTGGAAAACCTTGTGAATGAAGCTTCACTGCTTGCGGCAAGAGCAAACAGAAAAGCTATCACTATGGAAGATATAGAGGAAGCTACAATCAAGGTTGTTGCAGGTCCGGAAAAGAAATCAAGGGTTGTAACAGAACGTGAAAAGAAGCTTACTTCCTATCACGAGGCAGGTCATGCAGTCTGCACATACTACTGCAAGTCTCAGGATAAGGTTCATCAGGTTTCGATTATTCCGCGTGGCATGGCAGGCGGATACACAATGTCCCTTCCGGAGCATGACAAATCATATGTCAGCAAAACTGAAATGCGTGAAAATATAATTACCCTTCTTGGCGGTCGTGTTGCAGAACAGATCATCCTTGATGATATTTCAACAGGAGCATCAAACGATATTGAAAGAGCAACGGCTATTGCAAGAAACATGGTTACAAAGTACGGCTTCAGCGAAAAGCTTGGCCCTATGGTTTATGGAAACGAGCAGGGAGAAGTTTTCCTTGGCAGAGATTTCAACAGCAGCCGAAATTATTCAGAAAATGTCGCCGCTGAAATTGACGCTGAAATGAGAAAGCTTATTGAAGACGGTTACAATACCGCAGAAAAGCTTCTTAAAGACCATATTGACCAGCTTCATTTCCTCGCAAAATACCTTATGAAGTTTGAAAAAATCGATGATGTTGATTTCGAAAAGCTTATGAAGGGTGAAATGGACGAAAGTATTCTTGATGCAGAGGTTAAAAATGAAGTTGCCGAACAGACGGAAGATGCTTCTGCGCAGGCAAATGAATCTGAAAATAATGATGTTCAGGAAAATACAACTGAAACCACAGATTCAGCAGACGAACAGAATACAAATACAGATTAAAACTAAAAGCAGTGCCAAAGCACTGCTTTTTATTGTTCGTGAGGGTCTTTAAGGATGAAAAATTTATATTTATCTTTTATACTTTCTGTTCATTTCTTTGTTTGCACAAAGAAACGAACCAAAGAAATGCACAAGCTTTTTCTTTTCTTCGAAACAGAAAAAGCTTGACCAAAAAGAAAAAATTCTATGCATGAATTTGTCACTTAAATAATAATGTCTCCCTGTACCTGTCAACTTCATAATTGCAGAATTAAAAGTCCATTTGCGGATGGTTGCAATAAAAAATAATTTGCAGCTTCATAATTTCAAGGCTTCCTCAAAATAAAAGCATTAAAAACATGGGTGGAATATGTCTGAAGTTGACTTTTAATTATGAGTTTGCTTATTATCAGTCAGACACTGCCTTTTACGGGGAAACAGTCTGAATTCATCCACAGTTTTA
>SVNU01000134.1 GCA_015066715.1 Ruminococcus sp.
ACAAATTCATGCATAGAATTTTTTCTTTTTGGTCAAGCTTTTTCTGTTTCGAAGAAAAGAAAAAGCTTGTGCATTTCTTTGGTTCGTTTCTTTGTGCAAACAAAGAAATGAACAGAAAGTATGAAAGATAAATATAAATTTATATAAGAGATTATGAACACACCTTAAGATAAAAAGTATCCTCTCAGGGTGCATTTTGTCAGATTGACATTTTTTTGCGATAGTGCTATAATTTACAAAGAAAAACAAATTTGGAGGGATTTTTTTGAAATCCGATTTTTTAAAAGGAATGTATCATGGAATACCGATAGCACTTGGTTATCTTTCGGTGTCTTTCGGATTTGGAATAATGGCAGTGAAATCAGGCTTATCAGTGCTTACGGCGGTTATAATATCTGCGGCAAATCTTACCTCAGCAGGTCAGGCAGCTGCTGTAGGGATAATAGCATCAGGCGGAGCAATAGTCGAAATGGCGTTGACACAGCTTACCATAAATATTCGTTATTCGCTTATGTCTCTTACTCTTTCCCAGAAGCTTGACAAGTCCTTTTCATTTCCGAAAAAACTGATTGCCTCTTTCGGGATTACCGACGAAATATTTGCGGTTGCGGTCTCACGTCCGAAAAAGCTTACACCATCATATATGTACGGACTTATTCTGACTCCATTTATCGGCTGGACTCTCGGAACATTTTTGGGGGCATGGGCAGGAGAGCTTCTGCCGGCATTTATTGCAGACGCTATGGGGATTCTGCTTTATGGTATGTTTATAGCAATTATCATTCCGCCTGCAAGAAAGGAGCGTAAGGTTCTTGCAGTTGTTGCTCTTGCAGCGGCAATAAGCTGTCTGCTGAAATTCTTTATTCCGCAACTTTCGGGTGGATTTGCAGTAATTATAAGTGCGGTTATTTCATCTGTTATAGGCGCTTTACTGTTTCCTGTGGAAGAAAAGGAGGAATGTGAATGTCAATAGCAATTTATATAATAGTAATGGCAGGAGTTACATATCTCATAAGAATGATTCCCTTTACATTTTTTACACGGGAAATCAAATCGAAGTTTTTCAAAAGCTTTCTTTATTATATTCCCTATGCGGTGCTTAGTGCTATGACCTTTCCGTCAATTTTTTACAGTACCGGAGATATGCTTACTGCTTCAGTTGGAACAGTCGTTGCACTCGTTTTGGCATTTTTTAATCTTCCGCTTATTGTTGTTGCACTTGCAGCATCTGCTTCTGCTTTGCTTGTCGGACTTGTAATTTAAAAACAGGCGACCATTGGTCGCCTGCTATATAATATTCTATTGTCATATTAAATTGTCAGTTCCGGCAATTTTAATCGTAACAGCAAAGCGCAACGATAGTAATATTATCCTGACTACCGTTATCTATTGCAAGCTTTACGAGTTTTTCAAGCCTTTTGGGCAGCTTTGCCGGAAGCTCAAGAATATCTTCCATCTCGCTACCGCTTACATAATCCGAAAGACCGTCAGAGCATATAAGAATAAGATCACCGTACTTCATAATTTCATGCAAATTCTGTATATCCGGCTTAGGTTCTGACGATATATTACCCATAACAGGGAAAATTATATTTTTATGAACATGGGTTTTCTTTTCGGCGGCAGTTATTGTACCTTCCTCGTAAAGAAGTTGAACCAGAGACTGATCGCGTGAAAGTTGCTTTATATCTCCACGTCGGTATCTGTACATTCTTGAGTCGCCTACATTGATAGTGTAAAGGTTATCCTTTTCATCAATGGCAATTGCACAGAGAGTTGCCTGCATATTTTTTGTTTTATTGTCCTGTATGCCGAAATCGTACAGATTACGGTGAACATTCATCACTGCATTTTTTAAATCGGTCTGTGAGTTAAAATTGACATCACTTAAAAATTCAAGACATTTTCTTGAAGCAATTTCTCCGAAGTTTTCACCTGAAACTCCGTCTGAAACGGCAGCGATAAACGGAGCATTGACCATAAAGTCAACATTTCCTTTTGTCATAACCTTGTCTGCAATCATGTATGCGTCCTCGTTATGATCCATTATTCCTTTATCGGTTATTCCGCAGCAATAATACATTGTTACCTCTTTAATATTTTTTCTTTTTTTCACAGCTTTACAGCATGCGTTGTTCTACATAATAATTATACAATAATGTGTATGTTTTTTCAATATCTATTTCCAATAAATACTTTACAACTTGGTGACAAATTATTTTTTACGACAAAAAAATCGCCTGCACAGCTGCAGGCGATTAAATTAACCTTTGTTTTTTATATTTTTCTTATTTTTCTTGTTATCATACATTATCTTATCGGCAATTGAAATAAGCTTATCAATTTGCTTTGCAGCATCTGCCTGAGTAATATAAAAACCAATGCTGACATGAATTTCATATGCTTTTCCGGAAAACTTGTTGATATTATCAAGATACATATTGATTTTATCAGAAATTTCCCTTGCCTGACCTTCGTCAATCTTCGGAGCAAATATAATAAACTCATCACCGCCAAATCTTGCCGGTATCTGCCCCTTACTTTCCTCAACACTGTTTCTCATTGCATCGGCTATCGAGTGAAGCGAGAAGTCCCCTTCTTCATGACCATACTTATCGTTTATATGCTTTAAATCATCCATATCTATAAACATAATCATGACTTCATCTTTATTTTCGATGCATTCCTTATAAAAAGGCTTTGTCTTTTTGTTGAAGCCGTTACGGTTGTAAATCTGAACAAGCGGGTCGATAATTGAAAGCTGATCAAGCTTCTTAACCATCTTGTCAAGAAAAAGAATTTTCCTTATATTTTCAATGGAATTACTGATGTTCATAACCCATGTATGATAAAGGGCACTTTCCATCGGAAACTGACAGTTACACACAACGCAGTAACCAAGACAATGATCACGGAAGTGAATAGGCATAAAATAATAATTATTGCCGTTTTCAGAGCCTTCATGAAGCTCCGGAAGCATCAGCGAAGATTCAAACGAAGGATAGTCAACAAATTCACCATTAATATATGCAAGAACAGGAGTAACATTTTCTGTATATCCGTTTACTGTAAATGAATTGTCAGAAATATTATTATCAGTATCCCAGTTCGAACACATACATATGAAAAACTTATCACATTTTATCTGTCTGACAAATTCCTTCAGCGCTGCTATGTTTTCTTCAAATGTAACACATTCTTCAAGCTCGCAGGACATTCTGTTTATCATAGGAACATATATATTATATGCTTCAAGGGTTCTGTAATTTGTTTTCTTGAATTTTGATATATCATCAATAAAAAGATTAGAACATCCGCAGCTCTCTGCAAATATATACTCTGTCGGAAGAACATGACTCTGTTCATTTTCAACTCCGTGAATGTGGTCATATATAAGCTTGCAGGCAAGCGCACCGGAGCGTCTGAGCGGACGTGTTACAGAGCTTATTTCAGGTGAATAATTCTGCGCCGCATATATGCTGTCAAAACCTGTCACCATGACATCCTCAGGGACATTTTTCCCTACCTTTTCAAGCTCGATAATTGCTGAAAGCGCCATGGCATCATTTGCACATATAATCGCTTCCGGAAACTCAAGCTCTGATTTAATAAAGGCATGAATTGCTTCACGTCCATCCTCACCCCTGAACAATCCGTTGTAAATTCGTTCTTCCTCTATAGGAATATCATGTTTAACAAGGACCTCCTTGTATGCCCTAAGCCTTAAAATACTTTCCGGATTATCCGCTGGACCGGATATGTAGTTTATTCTTTTGGCGCCGTGATCTGCAACAATATGCTCAACCATACCTTCCATAGCAGAAAAATTGTCAATACCAATATGATACAATCCGTCAAATTTGTTGTCTATGCTTACAGCAGGAATACCGGATTTTCTTACTCTTTCAACAATTTTTTCTGTCTGCGAAGGAGATGAGATTGTATTTGTAAGAAGTATAACACCATCAAAAAGACTGAAATTCGCAAGCTCATAAATATTGAATTCGCCAATATCATATTTATGATTTTTCAAAATACCTCCATATGCAATAAAATGACATATATTGATATTATAAGCTGCGCCAAATTCATGAATGCCCTGTAAAATAGTGTTCTGATACTCTTCGTCAATCCCCGAAACGATCACAGCGATGTTTACTGTTGTTTTATTTTTGCTCATATTATTATCGTTTCCCTCTAAGTGACAAAAATTATATTTAAGAATATCTGCAAAAACAGAACGAAAAAATTACGCAGTAGGCAGATATTACTAAATTACGTTACATCTATATTCATTATACAATATTTTTTCATTTCTTTAAAGAGATTTAAGCAAATTTAATTTATTTTTGCAGAAAGTCAACAAAAAAAGGTCTTTCTAATTGTCGAAAATGCAAAAACAATATGTTCATAACACTTTATTTTTCATGCCCTCATAAGCAACAACCGCAGCTGATGGTTCTACATTACAGCCAAGTGAGTAAAGCTTGACATTTTTTAAAATCCTGTTAAGATTACTGATAGTGTTTGAAAGGTAATTAAGGTTCGCCGGACGATAGCACTGATTTGATATCTGAGCATATCCGTCTGATATGGAAATTTCTTCAATATGATTGGTTTTATCACGCGTTAAAATACAGATTACATTCAGCGGAATACACTTATTCTGATTAATTCCTTCCCTCCCGCACCAAGGAGTTCCGTATACATACACAGTATCCCCCGTTATTCTGAGAATAGGATTATTTCCGTTTATAATTTCAGCACTGCTCCCCAGATGAGCAAGCCACAAACGTGCATGGGTTGATTTTCCGACCCCTGAATCACCTGTAAAGAGATAAGCCTTGTTATATGCAGACACGGCACATCCGCGAATAAGGATACAGCCCCGTGTGGAGATTTCATCACAGAACCTTCGGTAAACAGCAAGACTTTCAAGCTGTTCGTCACTCATATCAAGCTCTGTACTCTGTTCGATAATATCATTTGCTCTGGCTTTTTCACGTTCATTTTCAATATCCTGACGGGATGTTTTTATTGTAATTTCCGAATCTGCTTCACCGTCAAAAATGTAATCAGTGCACTGCCTGTGGACATAATCATATATCGAATCAATCACAACAGGAAATCCTGCAAAACTGTATTTTCTTTTCATTTTCACACCCTTCTTTTTATTTTTATGCTGATTTATATTATTCAAAAGGGCAGACAAAAATGCCTGCCCGAAAATTTGGCGGAGATGGTGGGATTCGAACCCACGGAACGTTTTACCGTCCAAACGATTTCGAGTCGTTCTCGTTATGACCACTTCGATACATCTCCGTTTCTTAACATATCTATTATATCATATATGTAAATAAAAATCAAGTTATTTTTCAGACGAACTTTTAAGTTTTTAAAATTTAAAATAAATTTATATTTACCAGCGTGACGCTGGACCCATATTGCGTTTTAGTTCACTTATATATTAAAATTAACTCCGCATATTTTATTAAGAATATATGTTTATATTTATTTTTTAAATTTTCTGTTCATTTCTTGCTTGTGCAAGAAATGAACCAAAGAACACACAAGCTTTTTCTTTTCTTCGAAACAGAAAAAGCTTGACCAAAAAGAAAAAATTCTATGCATGAATTTGTCACTTAAATAATAATGTTTCCTTG
>SVNU01000135.1 GCA_015066715.1 Ruminococcus sp.
CACCCGTACTGAAATTCTGAAGCGTGAAAAAGAAAAGTATGTATACAAGGATGATATTCGCAAACGTGTAGAAAAGACAATGGAAAATGTATCAAGTGAAAAAGAATTTCTTGAGAAATTGTTTGATAACGGTGTTGTTGCCAAAAAGAAAAAACGAGGAACCAAGGACAAAGAAGAATATTATTTATATGAACTTCTTGATTTATCGGAAGTGCCTGAGGGGACACGGCTTCCGAAATATAATTTGACAATAAAGTCGTACAATCTTGGTGCGGCATACGGTCCGAAAGCGGTCGCAAAGGCAATAAAGAATAAGATGTCACCTTTAATATTGAGTGATTCAAAAACAACTTCCACACCTGAAACATCAGCAACAAATTCTGCAACTGAAACGGTTGAAAAGCAGGAAACTGAATATGCACCTGAGTATAAAAATTCTGTGTCAGCTGAAGAAAAAACAGCGGAAGAAATTACTGTATCTGCACCTGTTCAGCAGGTTGAAAAATTGCAGGAACAGCAGGTGGTTGTTCCGCCTCTGATTGTTGGTGATGAGGATGACGATGAGGAGAAATTTGTGAAGAAAAAGCCTGCTCCGAAGGTTGAAGCTGCACGCAAGCCTAAGGTGGAACAGAAGACGAAGATTGATAGGAATCGGTTTGATAAACCTGTTGGAACAGTGGTTTATGACAGTAATAAGGATTATGGAGATTATGGGGAGTAATATTAGTACACTCGGTGGCTGTGATGGTTGCCGAGTGTTTTAAATGTTATGTTATCTTATTTTATAATATCAGATTAATAACAAAAGATATTTTCAATATAAATCAAGTAAATAGGGGAAGCAATTGATGAACTTGATTTGTCGAAAAATTATGATATAATATAATTGGTTAATTACTGAAAGGGGAATTATTATGCCTGATATAAATGAAATAGGATTATGTTTAAGTGGTGGAGGTGCGAAAGGTGCGTTTCAGGTTGGTGTTTTCAAAGCATTAAAGGAATATGGTTTGGTTGAACATATTACTGCCGTTTCCGGAACATCGGCAGGTGCATTGAATGCGGTTCTTTTTATGGGAAAGAATTTTGATAATATTGAAAAACTATGGAGAAGTTTTTCAGCGGATGATTTTATGGGAATTGGTGTCAAGCGTTGGATAAGAGATTTGCGTAATGGTGATTTATCTGGTGTGATTCAACCAAAAGAAATTATTTCTTTTATAAACGATTCTGTTGTATCATCGGTTTTGAGAGAAGGAATTTTAAGTCAAAGGGTTATAAAAAAGCTTTTAAAGAATAACGTAGATATGTGTAAGATATGCAAAAGTAATATCGATTGTTATATAACATGCAGAAAAATGTTTTCTCGTCAGCCGATTACAGAGTTTTTTCTTAATAAACCAAACAAATGGACACCATGTAGTATGCGCAAGATCATTTTAGCATCCGCTGCAATTCCTGTAGCTTATCCACCAATCAATATAAACGGGGAAATATATAATGATGGTGGGGCTTCATTTAAAGAAAAAAAGGATTATAATGAGGGCAAAGGAAATGTACCCTATAGTATTTTATTGGAAAAAGGGTATAAAAACGTGATTGTTGTAGATTATATGCAACAACAGTTAGAAAAAAGAGAAGGCGTAAATATAATTAACATTACTCCTTCATGGAAATGTATACCGGCTATAGATACTTTAAATTTTAAGAAAATAGATAAATGGATTGAGGAAGGCTATGCAGAAGCCCGAAAAGTATTAATTCAAAACCATGATTTAATAAATATGATAAAGAGCGAGCATGCCCCCAAAAAATGCAAAGACACTAAATGGTGGAAAAGTAAGAATATATCTGATTTTAAAGAATTTACAACTGTATTTGGTAAATGTGATGAAATAATTGTCACTGGAAAGCTAGCCAAAGGCATCAAAGTGTTGTATTCTCTTGATAGAAATGTTATTGCTACCCAAATAAGTATTATTTCATATTTTGTTAGTCATTTTGATGCTATACTTTTGACACCAATAACTTTCATGGGAATAACATCGTTAGGCTTATTACCGGGAATAGGATTACCACTTGCTTCCGCATTAATAATTTTGTATAGAATATTAGGAAATAAACTTTTAGATTATATTATTTCTTATGAACTATATGATACCGATGAAAAAGACAGAGCTATATTATATAGAAGAATAATAAAATAGTTTTTGAAAAGAGCATTAAACAAGCGTTACTGTCCTCTTTTATACCCACCAAACGCTGGACAGGCAGCAGTTAATATGCTACAATAAAGACACTTCAAAGAAAATGTATCTCCATCTTATTACACCCTTACGGATTCCGCCTGATTTCATCGGGCGGTTTTCCGTAATACGGCGAAGAAAACATAAATTGAAACGGAGGTGTGCATATGAGTTTGATAACAGCAGGCGAATTAGCTTCGAAAGATTATGAGTGGCTTAATGAGCGTTTGGATACACTTAGTCCTGAATTTGATTGCACAAAAGGCCGTACAGTTTTTACATACATCATAGATGGCTTTACGGGTGGACGCCATAATTTGCGTTTTGCGCTGACATTAAGAATTGACAGCAAAAATCATACAGCCGTTATCTATTGTAAAGCATATGAAATCCAGGATAAAACAGTTGCCATTGAATATGATTATGAAAAAGCTGTTGAAATTGAAAAAGTTTTTTCACGAAACATTCCTAAAATAACTGATAGGAGAAGATACATATATATTGATGGATACAGAAGTTTTATTATGTTCAATACGGGAGATATAATTGATTGGCATTGTAATATACCGGATGAGTGGAAGATGTACAGAGATTGCATACGGGAATTGTATGGCTGTGTTGACAAGCAATATCCTATGACATATGAAAAGGATTTTTACACAAAGTATGAGTCGAGGTTATATTCTTCTGAGTCCGGAACAACAGGTTTTACTTTGGTTAAGAATGGTGCGAAAATTTATTTTGTACATCGTTGGAGTAAGTGCTATGATGAGGTAAAGCAGAAGCCTGTTCTGAAACTTCATTATGGTAAGAAAATGCTTGTGCTTGTAATGTCAGTAGATGAGCGTAAAAAAATAGAAAAGGATCTGTTTCATAAGCTTTTTATCAAGCTTTCAGATTATGAAATTGAAACCATAGAGGTATGCAGGTCGGATTATAAGGGTGACTAATCATGCAAAAGGTTTGGGTTAATACAAGCTTGAGTGTATTACTGTAAACAATATTGCAATGCTATTTAACGTATATATAGGTAGAAATTGCAGTAACAATATGTTATAATATCAGTAAATATCATTAAAAGCAGGTGATTTGAATGTCAATATTCAAGGAAAAGAAAATATCCAGAAAGATTATGAATGGTACATCAAGCAATCCCCTTGTGGAAGAGGTACGCAGGTATGTGATTCTTCATCACGATGATATTAATCTGGTTAGTACGGCACCATATTATCCTCGTGTAAAAGGAATAGGTGGTGTTGCAGGTTCAACGGTTGCATTTGATTACAAAAAAATTCTGAAGGAAGCAAAGCACGATGAAACGTTTTCTCAGGCACTTTTCCGTCTTATTGATGAAAAAGGATATACCGACCCTGAGGTTTATAATAAGGTGAATATTGACAGACGTTTGTTTTCAAAAATCAGAAGCGATAAGAATTACAAGCCTAAAAAACAGACAGCCATTGCCTTTGCGATTGCGTTGGAACTCGACCTGCAGGAAACGAGAGAGTTTATCGGAAAGGCCGGATATACTCTTACTAACAGCATAGATTTTGATCTTATTATCAGATATTTTATCGAGCATAAAATTTATGACATAATTGAAATTAATGAGGTTCTGAAAGAGCTTGACCAGACCTTACTTACAAAGGAATTAAAAAGCGATTTATGATAATATATTTTTAGGAGTAAGTTTGTTCATAGGAATAAAAATGTGTGATTGAAATGTCGCATTTCAAGCGACCAAATAACCCTCCGTATGTTGTACAATAAAAGTACAAAAACATACGGAGGGATTTTTTATGAGAAAAAATTTTACTGAAATCGTGTTTATCCTTGACGAAAGCGGCTCTATGTGTGACCTTGTAAAAGACACAATCGGCGGCTTCAACAGCCTTATCAACAAGCAGAAGAATGAAGAAGGGGATGCGGTTGTTTCAACAATTCTTTTCAGTAACAGCAGCAGAATTCTTCACGACAGAATTTCTCTTGCAGAGGTTGAAAAAATGACGGAAAAGGATTATTGTCCAAACGGTTGTACGGCACTTCTTGATGCAGTCGGCGATGCTGTAAAGCACATTGCAAAAATCCACAAGTACGCTCGTGAGGAGGATGTCCCCGAACACACTCTTTTCGTAATTACAACAGACGGAATGGAAAACGCAAGCAGACATTACACATCAAAGGACGTTAAAAAGCTTATCAGCAGACAGCAGGAAGAACAGGGTTGGGAGTTTGTTTTCCTTGGGGCAAATATTGACGCTGCGGAAACAGCTGAAAGCATTGGCATTGCAAAGGAAACAGCAGTTGATTATCTTTGCGATGAGCTGGGAAGCGAAATTCAGTATGAAGCAATGTCTGCCGCTGTAACAAGTGTACGACGCGGTATGAAGCTGAAACAATCTGCAGGATGGAGAGCTGCAGCTGACAAGGATTTCAAATCAAGACAGGGGAGAAAATGATGAAGAACGAATTCATGAACAAGCTTTCAGAATTTATTTATGTGAATATCACTGACCGATATGACGTTTGTCGTGTTCTTGAAAGACAGCGTGCAGAGAACGGCATTAAAGCGTTACGGACACATTTGGGTTCAGCAATATTTATTACCGCAACTGATAAAGACAAGAAGAAAAAGCAAATAGTAAGTGAGGACAAGCTTCGTGACGGAGAGGTTTCGGCGGTTACATATTCGGTTGGAAATTATGCGATAAGAGAGTCTGTAATGCTCTATAAGGACGATGACGATAATTATTACACAAGCAGAGTCCCTGCCGATAAGGAACAGATTGAGAATTTCAAGAAACAACACAATGAAAGATCAATAATATTTATCGATGTTGATGGTTGTCGTCCTGTCCGCGAAATTCGTGCTGCAAATATGAACGATGCTGAACCAAAGTGGTGGTATGTATGCTGTGCAACCTCTGCTAAATCTCTTACTTGGTCAGAAAGCGTTGATTTTATCGGTACGGTGAAAAAGAATGTTTTTGTCCCCGATAAAAAGAGCGATTTGTTTGTCCTTGTCAACTATATGGGTGATTCTTTTTCAACTGAAACGTGGCACAGACTTACACACAAGGGAGAAGCAAAGGAATATAAGGTGCACCCTTATGACATTGGGTCTGACGAGAGACGGTGGGAGTGGTAATGGATGCTAAAGTTACTTTATGGAAAGTGTTGTAATAATTAGTTTTGAATTGTTGTGTTTGCATAAAAATAAATCTAAATTATGGTCAGATATTGATTAAAATGTATAATGGTGATATAATGAGATTGTCACAATTTGGTGATTGATGTCAAAATTAAAGGAACGGTGATCTGTATGTGTAAATTCAGCAGAGAAGAGTTTGAAAAAGCATTTGAACTTGATAATATT
>SVNU01000136.1 GCA_015066715.1 Ruminococcus sp.
GAAAAAGAAACAAAAAGAAAAACAAACTCAAAACTGAAACAAGATTCAGACTGTTTCCCATTAAAAGAACTACCATACCCGATAAAAAGTAAACTGTTGCAGATAGTCTGCATAAAACGCAATTCTCCCCGCGAATTAAGCTATAGCTTGAGAAAGTCTGCAAGTTTATTTTGAGCTGCAACCATCTATAAATGGACTTTTAACTTTGCAATTGTGAAGTTGACAAGTACAGGGAAACATTCTTATTTAAGTTACAAATTCATGTAAGGAATTTTTTCTTTTTGGTCAAGCTTTTTCTGTTTCGAAGAAAAGAAAAAGCTTGTGCATTTCTTTGGTTCGTTTCTTTGTGCAAACAAAGAAATGAACAGAAAGTATGAAAGATAAATACAAATTTATCTGCCTACGAAAATTTTATACATACTTAAAACTCGTGCTACTTGATTTCTTATATTAAATATGGTATAATTTATATTAAGTATGCGGTAAATTTCCGCAGATTTAACTTGAAAGGATTTTTGAATATGTCAAAGAAGGACAATAAACAGCAGAGAAATTTTGAAATACCACGCCCTGTTTTTCCAAAGCGTGCGGTAATTACAGGCGGTATGCCTTACGGCAACAAGGAGCTTCATTTCGGTCATGTGGGCGGAATGCTTGTATTTGCCGACACTTACGCACGTTTTCTCCGTGACAGAATTGGCAAGGAAAACGTTATCTTCGTAAGCGGTACAGACTGCTATGGCTCACCGATTGCTGAGGGCTGGAGAAAGAAAGTTGCTGACGGTGAATTTGAGGGAACTCTCGAAGAATTTGTACAGCATAATCACGACAAGCAGAAGAATACATTGAAATCATATGGCATCTCACCGAACCTTTTCGGTGCGTCAGGTCTCGGACGTTCAAAGGAAATCCATGCAGAGCTTACCCTCGAAGTGCTGAACGCACTCTATAAAAAAGGACAGCTTAACAAAATCACCACAATGCAGTTTTTCGATGAAAAGGCAGGAGTTTTCCTCAACGGCAGACAGGTTGTGGGCAAATGTCCTGTTGAGGGCTGTACCTCCGAAAAGGGATATGCTGACGAATGTGACCTGGGGCATCAGTATATGCCCGAAAATCTCCTGAATCCTGTAAGTACCCTTACAGGAGAAACTCCGACTATGAAGCCTGTTACAAACTGGTACTTCAAGCTTCGTGACTATGAACAGCTTTTAAAGGATTGGATTGAAGCATTGCAGAAAAGAAAGGATGTACGTCCTGTTGTATGCAAGACAATTTCGGAATTTTTAAAGCCGCCGGTTATTTATATAAAGCGTGAATTTGAAGAAAAATATTTTACTCTCAGGGACACAATGCCGGCTCATGAATATCTTGAGGAAAAGAAAAAACCGTCATTTACAATAGAGTTCAAGGCACTTTCTGACTGTGACGAGGCATGCCGTATACTTACAGAAAACGGTATCAGATACAGAACAGGCAAAACCCTTGTTCCGTTCAGACTTACCGGCAACATTGAATGGGGTGTTCCTGCTCCTGAGCTTGAGGATTCAAAGGGACTTACTGTATGGGTATGGCCTGAATCACTCTGGGCACCGATTTCATTTACACAGGCTTACCTTGAACAGGAAGGAAGAAACCGTGACGAATGGAAGGACTACTGGTGCAGCAAGGACGCTACAGTCTACCAGTTTATCGGTCAGGACAATATTTACTTCTACGGTATTGCAGAGCCTGCAATCTGGATGGCGCTTCAGGAAGCTGAAAATAAAACTGCTTCCCCTGACAACGGCGAATTGCAGATGCCGATTATCGTTGCAAATCATCACATCCTTTTCCTTGATAAAAAAGCTTCAAGCTCAGGTCAGGTAAAACCGCCTATGGCTGATGAGCTTCTTGACCACTATACTCCGGAGCAGCTTCGTATGCACTGGCTTGGTCTTGGTCTCGGACAGCGTTCCGTAAGCTTTATGCCAAAGCCTTATAATCCGGATGCAAAGCCGGAGGATGCGGATCCGGTTGTCAAGGACGGACTTTTGCTTTCCAATGTTTATAACCGTATTATACGTACTGCTTTCTATACAACACAGAATAACCTTGACGGTATTATGCCTGACAATCAACCGGAAGAAAGCTTCCTTGCAGACGCTAAAAAGGCAGTCCTTGAATATGAAAGACACATGGCAAAATTCTCGTTCCATCAGTGTACCTATGTTCTTGACAGCTATATCAGAAATGCAAGCAAATATATGGCAAAAGCATTAAAGCCTGATGCACAGTCAAAGGAAGAACTTTCCCAGACACTTGCAAACCTTTTCTATATGATTCGTATTACAGCTTCCCTGCTTCACCCTATGGCACCATTCGGCACAGAAAAAGTAAGGGAATATTTACAGGTTGATGAAAGAATATGGTCATGGGATACAATTTTAGAGCCGCTGACATACTTTACAGAAAAAAATCATAAGCTTATGTTCCTGCCGCCTCGTACTGATTTCTTTACACGACATGAAAGCCAGTTTGTTACAGGCACTGAAGAATAATAAATACAAACCGCCGGAATCGGCGGTTTTGTTATGTATTCGGAATTGACATAATACAACAAAATTAATTGACATATGAGATTATTTTTGTTATAATAATATTATAAAGAGGACTTTTAAAATGAATAAAATTAAAAATGTTTTATCTGAAAATGCCGTTTTCTTTATTTCACTTTCAGCAGCGGTAATTTCAATGATATTTGTACCGCCTGACAAAGGCTATATCAATTACGTGGATACAAACGTAATTATAATGCTTTTCTGCCTTATGGGGGTTGTGGCGGCGTTTCGAAGTATCGGTATATTTGACATAATAACCGATTTCCTTCTGAGAAAGACCGTATCCTCAAGAATGATTGTCTTTATATTGATGAACCTGTGTTTTTTCAGTTCAATGCTCGTGACAAATGATGTGGCTCTTATTACCTTTGCACCCCTTACAATCGGTATTGCTTCCTACTCAAAGGACAGGCTATTTCTTATAAAAGCACTCATAATCGAAACGGCTGCCGCAAATCTCGGAAGCATGATGACACCACTGGGAAATCCGCAGAATCTGTACATATATTCCCATTACAGCCTGTCAGCTGCCGATTTTTTAAAGACGCTTCTTCCCATAGGAATACTCAGCTATATATTACTGTCTTTCTCGGTATTTCTCGTGAAAAAAGGTGAGATACCATACAGTAAAAAAACAGTACAGCCGCCGCGAAAAATTCATGTCAGCATTTATATATTATTGTTCGCTGTATGTATTCTTGCCGTTGCGGATATTATCAATAAGTATGTATGCCTTGCTGTTACCGTTCTGGTTCTTCTGATTTTCTGCCGTAAGGCTTTCATAAAGATTGACTACATGCTTCTCGCAACCTTTGTATGCTTTTTTGTTTTTGTAGGTAATATAAGTGAAATACAGAGCATAAATAATTTTATATCGGAAATTTTAACAGACAGAGAAACAGTATTTTCTGCACTTCTTAGTCAGATTATAAGTAACGTTCCTGCGGCAGTAATGCTTTCTGAATTTACAGACAATGCACCTGCACTTCTTGCCGGTGTCAATATCGGCGGACTCGGAACACCCGTTGCATCCCTTGCAAGTCTTATTACATACAGATTCTATTCGGCTTCTGAAAATCATGAAAACGGAAAATTCATGGGTATTTTCCTGATTTATAATTTTGCATTATTTGCTGTAATTTTAATAGCGGAAATGATAATACAACACATATTCTAAAGGAGGTAATTCTATGAAAGACATAAAAATTACAATCGGCAGAGAGCTTGGAAGCGGCGGCAGAACAATCGGAAAGCTTGTTGCCGAAAAGCTTGGCATTGCCTACTACGACTACGAAATAATTGACCAGACAGCAAAGGCTTCAGGCTTTTCAATTGACTTTGTTGAGCAGTCGGAACAGCGTGTTACAAACAGTCTCCTCTATAATCTGGCCCTCGGTTCATCCTACGGTATGAGTCCCTTTGGCAGAGGAAACAATATCAATCTTGAAACACAGCTTTTTCTGACGCAGCAAAGGGTAATACGTGAGCTTGCGGACAAAGGGTCATGTGTAATAGTAGGTCGATGTGCAGACTATATTCTGAGAGAATATGCCAGTCTTTTAAGAGTTTTTGTTTATGCGGATATAGAGCACCGCAGAAAACATCTCATTGAAAACTACGGATATAATCCTGATACAACTCTCAAGGAAATCAAGAGAGCCGATAAACGCCGTTCGGGGCATTATCAGGCATTTACCGAACAGCATTGGGGCAGACGTCAGAATTATGACCTTATGATTAACAGCGGACTTATCGGAACAGAAAAAAGCGCTGACCTTATAATCGAAGCCGCCAACAAGATCAGTGAATAAATATGAAGAATACGAAAAAATCAATATTGTTTTTACTGACGCTTTGCGTTCTTGCAAGCGGCTGCAGTTCAGATGATAAAAACAATACAGATTCGGAAATTCCGGTTTCCGAATCTGTTGTCACTGAAAAAACAACTGTACAAGCCACCTCTGAACCCACAACAGAAGCATTGAAAAAAGCACCTCCAAAAAATTTCTTTTACGAAGATGACAGGTATGCAAAACGTTACAGCGACTACTCACCAACATGTGTTGCCGTAAGAGAACCTGCTGTATACGTCGACGGAGAAGAAATATACTTTTCCTCCTGGGGCAGCAACAAACTTTATCGTTTTGACAAGAACGGAAACAAGACCTACGTGTGCGATGGTGCGTGGAAGCTGTTTCGTGAAAATGACACAATGTATTGTACAGATTGGGAAGGTGCAACAAATGATCCTTTTTCACTTGCTGTTTTAGAAAATGACGAAAAGACAATTATTGAGGATAACTGCTTCTGGCGTTATGGTAAAACAGCAATATACTGCATAGACCATGATGATAACAAGCTATACTCCATATCATACGGCACAAATGAAAAAAATTATATAATGGATATGCCGTCTGACTTTTATTTATATGCTGAATATAAAAATCGATTATGGTTCGGCAGCGGTTCAGCGATTTATTCCTCTGACCTTGACGGTACAGATATGAAAATAGCTGTTGACAGCGAAATACATATAGACAGAGTATCGGGCTTCAGAAACGGTTATATATACTATCAGTGTAATGGTAATAGTATTGCAAGGTATTCGATTGAAACGGGAGAAATATGCACTTTTAAAATTGGTTCACATATAATGGCATGTAATTTCACAAACGATTACTGCATTCTTTCAACTGAAAACGGGCTTTTTGCCTATGACGCCGATTTCAATATTGAAAAAAAGCTTTCGGATAAAGGAACACCGGCCATTACCGTTTCAGATGATGTTATTATAATTAAGCGTTCAGATGAAAACGGCAGACCTTATTTTGAACAGATTGATATAAAGGGAAATGTTCTGAAAACGTATATTCTTTCTTAAGGCAACACCGCACAAAGATTGTGCGGTTTTGCCTTAAAACATACTTAAAGCCTGCGGTTAGAACACCGCAGGCTTTTTAGGATTAATCCTAAAAAGCCTGCGGTG
>SVNU01000008.1 GCA_015066715.1 Ruminococcus sp.
TCTCCCACTGAAACCCTGAGGAGCAAAACTCCCTGCGACGGTTGCAATCGTCGCAACGTGATTAAGCGAGCTTATCACGTTTTGCTCCGATTTTAATTTGTCATAATGGTAAAAATCCAGACATTAAAAGTAATAATAGGTGATTTATATGAAATTTAAAAAAATAATCAGTTTGCTTACAATAGCAGTGATGTTGTATGGTTTGGAATCAGGAAGTATACATGGTATTAGTGAAACAAATGCAATGAATACAGTTGTTTCTGCTGAGAGTGCTTCTGATATAAACATTAATAGTCCTGATATGCAGACTTTTGCAACAAAAGCACAACTGATTGATAATGAATATTTTTCATTATATAACGAGTCAAAAGAAAGCAGTGGAATGACACAGAAAGTATATTTTGGGACCAGTAATGGTGAAGCTCAGTCATGGTATATTGCCGGTGGTGATAATAACGGGAATGAACTTGTGTTGCTATGTGACCCTACAAAACCGTTTATAGAGGATTTTGCTTACGAAGAAAACTGGATGAAGGAAAAAGAATATAAATCCGGCCTTGAATGGGGCGATTACGAAGAAAATCCTTTAAAGGCAGGTGATACGGTATCGTCAAATCATTATGGTGCAAGCAAGGTAAGAGATTATTTAAATGGTGATGCTTTGAAAAATTTTACAGATGCTGAGCTGGATCTGATTGTTGAAATTCCTGTATATACAGATGATTTGAAAAATGAAGTGAATTTCTGTACAACAGATAAGTTGTATCTGGGTTATGGTTGTTATGGAGATACATATTTTACATTGGGAAGAAATTCAGATAATGATTTGAATTCAGGGTTGAAAGTATCATTGTTAAAAAATAATTTCTCAGTCAATTCGCCATTTGAAACATGGACTAAACCTATGTTCTGGTTACGAGCTCCTTATTTCCCTAACTTTTTCATGCTTGTTGCGACACCATATCATTACCTTATAAATTACATTACTTTGAATAAGCTTGTTATTACCCCTGCTTTAAATATGGATACATCAGATTTGCTGTTTGCTTCAATGGCAACTTCTACATCAGAAAATGCAGTTGTAAGTGATGGTATGACCTTCCGTTTTTATAACAAGAATAAAATAAAAAGTTCGGCAAAGTATACAGAAAATGAAGTGTCAGTTAATAAAGCCGCTGATGATAAAGATTTATACCTTTATGTTCAATATAATGAAAGTGGAACTGAAAAAGTATATTCAAAAAAACTTAATGATTCTGAAACAATAAAAATGGATAATGTCAATCTTAAATATGCGAAGGTATGGCTTGAAACTGCCAATACAACAGATAATTTGGTTTATGCAAAAATGGCCGATTCTGAAATAAGTAAAACTGTTGTAGAAGATGAAATTAATTGCGTAAAGAATGAAAATAGTGCTGTAGATTATTCATATATGCTTGATTGTATAAAGAAGAAACTTGATGCACTTTCAATTGATAATAAATATGACGATATTTATTTAAGCAGCGATAATAATACAGTAACTGTTGTATTCAGTGATTCTACATATAAGTTTAATATTAAATGGAATGTCAAAGGTGATGCTAACAATGACAATGAAGTAAATGTTCGTGATGCAGCAGCTATTGCTTCAGCACTTGCAAAAGGTCAGGCTGACACATTGCCTGCACATGCTGATTTTAACAATGATGATAAAGTTAATGTCAGAGATGCAGCAGGGATTGCAAGCTGGCTTGCTAATGGTGGAAAACTGTAAATGATACATTTAGTTACGAAATGGATGGTATGCTAATAAAAAAGTAACCCAAACATTTCTTATGCCTGAATCTGAATATATTCGATGTTTACACAGTTAAAAAATCAGACTATGAATTTTCAGTCGTGTAACATTATTTGACACAACTCTAACAATTACTTTTGTTATTACATTCTTGTGAAAATTTGGTATCTTTAATGCAATCTGTTTTTAAAAAAAGACAAAAAAATATATATCAGTTGAGTGAGAAACAATGTATTTTTTATTTGTTAATTTTAACTAAAATAATGTACGCTAAATTCATTGAATAAACAAAAAATGTGAAAAAAAGGTTAAATTTTCCGTAGGACTTTTATTTTGGTTTTTTTTATGATATAATATATAATGTTAAAATTATTGTGAGGTGATGAAGCAGAGGGGAATTATCCTCCTCTGCTTGTGACAGAACATCGGAAATATTAGTTTCCGATAAGTAAAATGAAGATGTCAGCAGGTATTTTACTGGTGACATAAATAAATATGGCAGCGGAGATATTACATAGTATCTTTTTGAAAAGTACGTCCCGCCGCCTGACAGAGGAGAAATAATATATGAAGGTTTTATCGATTATTTTTGGCGTTCTTATGGCTATTCTGGGAATTTCCCTTACATTTACACCGCTGATGACATACCTGTCATCAGGATATTATCTTGCTATTATGCTTTCTGTTTATGGTATCATTGGTATCATCAATGGAATTACAAAAAAAGAATTCAAGCTGAATTTCGTATTCGCTGTGCTTAGTGTTATTGCCGGTATATTGCTTATTGCTTTGCCTGGCTTTGTGGTACTTACAGATGCAGCACTTGTTTACTGCATGGCAGTATGGTTTATCATTGAGGGTGCAGTAGGCATTGTAAATTCTGTACAGCTCAAAAAGGCCAATGATAAAAAATGGGGATGGATACTTGCATTTGGTATAATCGGCTTAATTGTCGGTGTGTACTCTTTATTCCATCCGATTCTTACAGCATTTGCATTGGGTGTTCTGATTGGTATTTACTTTATCCAGGCAGGACTCAATCTCGTGCTTGCAGCATTTGTAGACAAAGACTGATTAAAGAATATCAGTATACAGAAATATTACACCTCACACAAAAAATCCTGCGGAATATAAACTCCGCAGGATTTTTATTTATGAATATTTTCAGCTTTTCTTTTTTGGTTTAAGCAGGAATGCAGCAATAAGAGAAGCAAGAATTGCAAGGGACATAATGATGATGAATATAGGCATCATAGAATTATTCACACCGGCAATTACAATTTCATTGAGTGCCTCTGCCTTTTCAGCAGGAATGTCGTCTATGGTTACATTCATAACCTTTACCTTTTCAAATCCCTGCTGAAGCTTTTCTGCTGCCTGCTCACGGGTAAGTGAGCTGAACCAGTCAGGGTATTTTGATTGTTTTGAAATGAATGCACTTAATATACCGCCTGCAATACCGCTTGTAAAGAGTGAGCCTATAACTGATGTACTCATTGATGAGCCAAAGTTATTTACAGTTGTAATCATACCTGAGCCCTGATTTGAATAACACTGGTCAATGTCTGAAAGGGCAATATTACTTGTAAGACTTAATGTACAGCCGATTCCAATACCCAGCGCAATCATTGCAGGAATCATCTGTATTCCCGAAACCATGTCGCCGTCTGAAAGCATATAATACATGTACAGAGCACCGATAAATACGCACAGAGCACCGAATGATACTACAAAACGTGCAGGAATTTTCTGTGTAACCTTTACTGCGATAAATGCTGTTACAAACAGCATGAGTGAAAGTGGCATAAGTGTAAGACCGGTTGCAAAGGCATTGTATTTAAGAACATTCTGCAGATAAATAGATACAACGAACATTGTGCCCATAAGGCATATCTGTACGAATAAATTGATTACAAGTACAAAGTCGTAAAGACGGCTTTTGAATACTGTTATATCAATAAGTACCGGCTTGTTCTTCTTTTTTGCATGTACCAGCCAGCAAATGAGAAGTGCGAGGAAAACAGCGCCTGTGCACAGAAGAATAAATGTTATTGATACATTTTTAATTTTAAGTCCGAAAATATTGAATGGTTCTTTTGCTTCAAACCAGCCGTATGTGGACGAAAGAAGTGCGCCTGATATTATGGATAAAAGTGACAGCATTGAAAGAATAGTGCCGGGAATATCAAATTTCTGGCTTCTGTCACCCTGCGGGCATTCAATTCCAAGGATTGTTTTGTGGCGTATAAGTATGAATGCTACTATTAATACTTCAAGTGCAAATACAAATCTCCATGAAAGATATGTAGTGATTAATCCGCCGAAAAGAGGTCCGACTGCAAGTGCCACAGAGGACATTGCAACATAGATGGACATTGCAACAGCACGGGCTTTTCCCTCGTAAGCAGAGGTAATCAGTGAAAGAGCTGTCGGCATCATGAGTGATGAAGCAAGACCTTCGATAATGGCCCAGCCCACAAACAGCATTGCGGTATTGACTGCAAGTGCGGCTGTTAATGTTCCCACACCATACATTGCAACACCGAGAAGGAATACTTTCTTTTTACCGAAAATATCCGCAACCTTTGCTCCCGGAAGCATAAAGACCGCCATGGTGAGGGTGTAAATTGACATGATAGTCTGTATCGTGCCAATGTCTGTGTTTAAGTCAGCTACAAGGTTTGATATTGAAACATTCATAGCTGTGGAGTCGATAACCATGATAAATGCCGCCATTGACAGCACTATCAGTACGCTCCATTTTCCTTTTTGTCTGGACATAAAATTCTCCTTACATAAAATTATATAATAAAAGTATTATATAACATCCGGAGTGAAAAGTATAAACTTTCTTCTCTGAACTTTAATTCGACAAACCAAATGTTATATAATTATATTATATAACACTATAATTGGTTTGTCAACAATTTATATATTTAAAAGCATATTTGTATATTTTTTATGCAGGATTGTATTTAAAAATGAATATTTTTACAGAAGTGCAGAATAGTGTATATAAAGGTAATACGCTTTAACACATTATTCGTCTTCGGTAATTTCAATAAAGCTTCTGCCGACCTTACTTTTGAGATAATCCTTCTTTTTCCCGAAGAAAAGCTGGGTAGAGCCGATATGCAGAATGTGTGACGCATATTTTACAGCGGCATTGATGTCATGTGAAACCATGATAATTGTAATGCCGTCATTTTTATTTAAATCTGCAATAAGCTCGTACATTTCATTTGAAGCCTTAGGGTCAAGACCTGTAACAGGTTCATCAAGGAGCAGAAGCTTTCTTGCAGCGCAAAGTGCCCTTGCAAGAAGCACACGCTGCTGCTGACCGCCTGACAGTTCACGATAACAGCGTGAGGCAAGGTTTTGGATGTCAAGACGGTTCATAATATCCGCAGCAAGCTTTTTTTCAGATGAACTGAAAAAAGGACGTATTCCGCTTCTTGTCACACATCCTGAACGAACGATTTCCTTGACGGAAGCAGGGAAGTCTCTCTGTACAACTGTTTGCTGAGGAAGATAGCCGATTTCATTTCTTCCAAGACCGCCGCTTGTGTTTATTTCACCGCTCATCTGTGATTTGAGATTTAAAAGAGCTTTTATAAGCGTACTTTTTCCTGAACCGTTTTCTCCGAGAATATACAGATAGTCGCCTTCGTTTACACTGAAATTAATTCCTTCTGTTACAATGCTTCCTTCGTATCCCAAAGTTACATTGCTGCATTCAAGCAAAGCATTCATTTTTATACTCCTTAAAACTGATAATCATTTTCAAATTAATTATATCATTGTTTGAAAAAAATGTCAACTCTATGCATTGAAAAATGCTTTTTTAGTAGAATTGTGATATAATAATGTATATTATTTTTAGTAGAGGCGAATATAATGAAAGCAGAAAAACAAACATTTACGAAACGTTTTAAAGCTGAAATAACCGACAAGCTTTCAATAAGAAGAATACTGGTTTACTGTCTTGGATTTTTTAACTGTTGCACAAGCGGCTCTTGAAAGCGGATGTATAATTTACCGTCATCAGTATAAAAACGGTTACTGGCAGATTTTTATTTAAAATTATTTTTAAATTTGAAAAAATAATCGTATATTCTTCTTTTTGTTACAAATAATAGCATTGTAAAAATCAAAAATTAAAAAAACAAGGAGAATTTAAATATGAAAGCAACAGGTATTGTAAGAAGAATAGACGACCTTGGAAGGGTAGTTATCCCAAAGGAAATCAGACGCACAATGCGTATCCGTGAGGGTGACCCGTCACAGACAACATTGGAAAACCCCATTTCTTACTGCTATTTATTGTTAGTTCTCGCCAAAAGATTAAAGGTTACATAATGCACTTTGACGAAAGTTTTTAACAAATCTCTGCGTATCCGGAAGGGGTGGAATACGGTTTTATCCCAGACTTGACATAGTATGTAAATTATGATATAATTTTATCAGGATAATTATACTGTGTTTCGGAGGTGTTTGTATGGAGTTCTATGATTATCTGATTGACAAATACGGTTACAATGAAGTGATATTATCAAGCGAGATTGATTATATGGACTACTCTGCACCGTGGATAAAAAAGGCTGTCAAAAAACTTTGCGATGAAGGAAAGCTGATTCGATTTGAAAAAGGGATATATTATATTCCCACAGAAACCCTGCTGGGCAAGAGTAAGCTTGACCCACGCAAGGTAATAGTCAGGAAGTATCTGAAGGACGGAGAAAATGACATAGGTTATTTTTCGGGAATAACTTTTATGAATATGCTTGGGCTATCGACGCAGATGCCGAATGTGATGGAAATTTATACAAACAACGAGCCATCGAGAGTAAGAGAAGTTCCGGTCGGAACTCAGAAGGTTATTCTCAGACGTTCAAGAACAGAAATAAACAGCGATAACGCTGCTACGATGAGCTTTCTTGAACTTATGAATTTCACAGATGCGTCATTCTATGACGATGAAAAAAGAAAAATCGTTGCTGATTTTATTGAACGTAATGGAATCACCAAAAAAGCCATATCAACCTATTCACCGTTCTTTCCTGACAAAGCTATGAGAACGCTTATAGAAAGTGAGGTTATTTACGATGTTACACGATGAAAAGGATTTGTTCAGACAGGTTGTTCTGACCTGTTCTGAAAACACAGGAATAGATTCAGGCATTATCGAAAAAGATTATTACGTTACAATGTTTTTACAAAGTCTGGTTGCGAAGCAGCCACAGATTATTTTTAAGGGAGGTACTTCGCTCTCGAAATGCCACAAGCTTATAAAAAGATTTTCAGAGGACATAGACCTTAATCTGGAATGTGAAACACGTCCCACCGAGGGTCAGAGAAGGCATTTGAAGGAAAATATTATTTCAACCATATCGGAATTTGGATTTGAGCTTACAAATCCCGACAAAGTCAGAAGCCGTCGTGATTATAACAAGTACATAATTGATTTTCCATCGGTATTTGATACGACAGTTCTGAAGCAATACCTGATTGTTGAAACATCGGTATTTCTGCGTGCATATCCGACCAAGCAGATGAATGCGTCGAGTATTATTTATGATTTTCTAAAAGACATAAATCGGGAGGATATTATTGAACAGTATTCTCTGGAGCCGTTTACAGTAAGTGTGCAGAGTCTTGAAAGAACGTTTATAGATAAGCTGTTTGCAGTCGGCGATTATTACCTTGATAAGAAAATTACCGAACATTCAAGGCATATCTATGACTTGTACAAATTGAGCGAGAAAATAGAAATCAATGATACTTTAAAGGATTTATACAAAATCGTCAGAAAAGAAAGAAGCGGTCATGCAGCTTGTTCCTCCGCACAGGACGGTGTGAATCTGAAATTGATACTGATAAGAGTCATTGAAGAAAAGGCATATAAGGACGATTACGAAACAATAACAGAAGGACTGCTCTTTGAAAAAGTCCCATATGCCAACGCAATAAAAGCACTTGAAAGCATTGTTGATAGTGGATTACTCGATTAAGCACTGCACCCCACAGCCGATTTGATTTCGGTTGTGGGGTGTTCTGCAATTAAAATCGCACGCGTGCGTTATGTAACTAAAAAACAAGGATTTTGCAATCTCTTACAGGAGTACCGATTCCTCCAAAGTGCAAAAATTGCACTTTGAAATGTCCTGAGTTGCACTTTGGAATTCACTTTCTTCTGGTAAATCAATATATATTTTTCTAAAGTATCAAATTGATACTTTGGGGATTGGGAAGTGATACTTTGAAATTAACAGCATAGCTTTTCAAAGTGCCAATCTGGCACTTTGGAGATTCGTTTTTGGCACTTTGGAATTCACTTTTTATTTACAGTAGCCAATATTTGTTGCGAAAAAACTGTTTTAATACACCCTATCGGGTATAAATTGAGATTGAACGAATATTTTACACCATATCGGGTATAATATTTGCAAAAAGTTCTTGACATTATACCCTTTGGGGTGTAAAATGTAGGTATGAATACTATTGCTGAATTTATCAAACAAAAAAGAAAAGAAGCAGGACTCACACAAGAGGAGTTCGCTATCCGTTCAGGACTCGGACTTCGATTTGTCCGTGAGCTTGAACAAGGAAAAGAAACCGTAAGAATGGACAAGGTTAATCAGGCGCTTTCAATGTTTGGCATGAAGGCAGTTCCCGGAAGGAAGGATGACTAATGGAAGCATACAGAACAGCGTATGTATATGTAAGGGAAACCTTTGCAGGGATATTGAAGGAAACTGATTACGGATATTCTTTTGTCTACGATAAAGAGTATCTTAAAATGTCTGACGCTACGGCAGTTAGCCTTACTTTGCCTTTACAGGAAGAAGAGTACACGTCAAAAATTCTGTTTTCATTTTTTGATGGACTAATTCCCGAAGGCTGGCTTCTTAATGTTGTAAGCCATAACTGGAAGATAAACCAGAAAGACAGATTCGGGCTTCTTCTTGTCGCTTGTAAAGACCCTATCGGAAACGTGAGTATTAAGGGGGCGAAGGAATGAACTGTTTATGCTGCGGTAAACCTCTTAAAACCGAAAATGAATATGGGTGGCATCAGAGCTGTATAACAAGATTTTTCGGAATAAAAAAGCTTCCCGATATTGATATATCCGAAGATGTTCTCAATCAGATTGCGATTGAGAATACAAACAAGGGATTTACAGTTCCGGGTGTTCAGAAAAAAATGTCGCTGTATTTATCCAAGGATTCCACTCCAAGACTTACTATTGTCAATTATCCGACAGGATATATTCTCAAACCTCAGACAGAAGAATATCCCGCACTGCCTGAAATGGAATTTCTGATAATGCAGATGGCAAATATAAGCGGAATAAAAACAGTTCCCTTTGCACTTCTGAAAATGCCTTCTGAGAATACAGTTGCATATATAACGAAGCGAATTGACAGAAAAGACGATAAGCTTCTTGCGATGGAGGATTTTTGTCAGCTTGACGGCAGACTCACCGAGGATAAATACAGAGGCTCTTACGAAAGATGCGGTAAGATTATATCAAAGTATTCAAAGAACGCCGGTCTTGACCTTGCTGAGCTTTATATAAGAATTGTTTTCTCGTTTGCAGTCGGCAATTCGGATATGCACCTCAAAAACTTCTCTCTCATAGAACGGGATGAGGGTAAAAGCGAATATGTTTTATCGGAAGCCTATGATATGCTTTCAACAAACATTGTCATTCCTCAGGATAGAGAGGAGCTTGCATTAACGCTCAACGGCAAGAAACAGAATATCCGAAGAAAAGATTTCCTCATCTTCGCTGAGGCAATAGGTATACCTGAAAAATCTGCTGAAAAAATGATTAAAAAGATAGTCAGCCTCAAAGACAAGTATATCGAAATGTGCAAGGACTCATATATGCCTGATGATATGAAAGAGGCTCTTGTAGGGCTTATTGATAAGCGGATAGGAGTTCTTGAGGGGTAGTTATTTTTCAATGTATTCCTATAACTTGCACCATTAGCGAACAATCGGAAATCTGTAGGGTTGAAAAGTCAAAATCTGTAGGGTTAGAAACTTCAAATCTGTTGGGTTGATATTGATAAACAAGAACAGCTGTACCTTTTTGCGGGTACAGCTGTTGATTTTTTACAACTCATTTGATTTATATGTGGTATAACCCTCGTAATAATAGCTTGCGTCGATACCTTTCATATACATTTCACGGTCGTTGATTTTATCTGTAAGGGCATTTTTAAGAACGTGCTTGATTTCAATATCACGGATAGGGCTGCGTTCCATTGCCAACAGGTAATCATCCTTGTCAACCTTACTCCAGTCGATAACCTTTTTGAGATTTGCTTTCAGCATAAGGTCGAGCCATATTCTGCCGCTTCTGCCGTTGCCCTCACGGAATGGATGAGCAACATTCATTTCAACATATTTTTCAATTATCTCGTCAAAGGTTGATTGCGGCATTTCATCAATATGCCTGAGAGCAGCTTCCAGATACATAACAGGCGCAAATCTGAAATTATTCTTTGCAATATTCACATCACGTATTTTACCTGCAAAGTCATAAATATCTTCAAACAGAATACGATGTATTTCCGAAAGAGTGTTAAAAGTTCCTGCTATAAGTGTATCAAGATAACCACTTTCAAAAAGCTCAATAGCTTTTTTCTTGCTGATGCGTTCTTCTTCACGGGCAAGCTCAGCGGATTCTGTTATCCCAAGCTTGTTTTCAAGTGCCATTTTTATTGCTCCTTTCGTTGAGATTTATCATATCTATTATAACACATTATGAGTGAAAAATCAACCGTCAGCCAAGTGGATGACGGTTGTTGTATTTATGAGATTAGTTTCTGCGAGTAGACTTAGCGATTGTAGATGGATTACTGCCGAATTCAATCTCACCGTGTTTTTCTTCAAAACTCTCTATACAGTCACGAATAATCACAAGTATCTGACTGTTTGCTGAACGACCTTTGTAATCTGCCACATAATGCAATTTATTAAGCATTTCTTTGTCAATTCTTATAGATAAACTCTTTATAGCCATATAAACACCTCTTCATGTATCTATTATGGCTTTATTTTAACATCATTTTCCTTTTTTGAGGAATACGTTCTTTATTAGACGGTTACTACACAACAGTACCACAGGTCAGTGCAGAAGTCCAGAGATATAATGAATTGTTTTGTATGCAGTCTATAGAAAATTATTACACCATACACAAAAGAACATAATTTATGTATAGAACATAGCATCCACGTAGTTAGGATAAAACTTATATAAGTTAATGTATTTTTCTATATCGCTGCGTTTTAAATAAGGAATAGCACTGCAAATATCATCCAATGAAGATCCGGGAAGCATTTTGTTAATTTCACGAATTTCCGCTTTTGTGAAACAAGGTATTTTTAGATTGATTGGAACGTCTCCCAATGTGACACCTGGTAAATGCTCTATTGCTTCTATGGCTGGTTTGATATCGCTATCATGAAAATAATAACCTAAAGTTAACATCGGTGCTCCATCTCTATATTTTATAAAGAAAAAAGATGTTGACGCCATTTTATTATCCAACGGTTTAGATGATATTGCTTTTTGAATGGCATTTTGTATTATTTTATATATAATATTTGGCAAAGATTCGTTATCAATATCTTTTTCTTTTAATGACGGAAGATACTCCTTAAACTCCTTCCTTAACGCAGGCAACCTTTCTTCGTTATTTCTTGAAAGGATACTTGTATTAAAAGATATAAAAAGAAAACTGGTTTTTGAAATTTTCTGAGATGCAGTAATAATATCCGTAACCATATCCATACAAAAGGAATCATCATAGTCTAACCATATAAAATCGGAATCATGTGCATTAAACTCAATGCGTCTATTCAAAGCATCTAAAGCATCACAAAATAATATATCAATACATTTATATGGTTTATTAAATTTATATCTTTCTTCCTCTGTAGATTTTTCAATACTAATCATTTTTTCAATACGTAAATAATTATGAAAAAGTATAAAATCAGTAAAATAAAATGAACCAAATCCTATATAACGATATGTGTCGATGGGGAAGCCTGTATTGAATTTTGTTAATAGCTCACATATTATTTTTCTTTCTACACACTTTGCAGGTCGTAATGTATAGTCGATTTTTCTTCCACTATCACTCATCAGTGTCACACTCTTTCTTATAGTAATAATCGAAAGAAATCATGCCGACTTCTTTATTACTCTTGACATTCATATGTCTTTTCATAATATCAATATCTTTTTTAAGCTTCTGAAAAGTTATAGTCGCGCTTGGTTCAATTGTTTTTAATTCGGGCACCTCAAAAGCAAAAGGTTTTGATTCTTTTACAAAACTTTGAATGCTTGTGGAAGTTAATGCTTTTAAATCTCTATCAGAAAACAGCTGCTTTTCCAATTCCTCTGGTATAGTGTTTTCGATAATTGCATGACAATCCTTGATTATTTGTAATGTGGCTTCTCGCATTTTGGTTTTCGCAAAAATATAATACTGTGATGATGCATCCACGTTAGTTTTGGTTGTATTCCACGGCAATTCTTCTAAATCCTTAGATTCAAAGAAAACAAATCCTCTAAAAAAGGCTAATGAAGGGTGATGTTGCCTTACGCCATCTTCACCCCAACCAGTCAATGTCGTTTTGTCTGCAAACACAATAAGACGTCCATTGCAATATACGTACCATCCGGCGTTATCTGGCATACCTTTTGGTGCCATACCAGCAATAATGTTTATTACTACAGACCCAATACTTGTACTATAAGTATATGGAGTAACAGTAGAGGAACTAATGATTTTTTCGCTTGCAAAAACAATAGGTTTTCCATTCAGAGTAATACACAGTCCATTTTCTATCGCCAGTGTTCTATATCTCTCTATATACGAAATAAGTGAATTATAAAAGAAATCAAGAGAAAATTGTTTTTTGATTCCTTCATGCAAATTTGAAATTTCAATTGTTGTTCCGGTTTCTTCTTCGGTATTGTTTAATCCCTTGTTTTCCTCCGTAAGTTCAAATGTCCAGTTAGTATCCTCATTTTTTACCCATTCTTCAACATCAACATCTAAAATAAAAGAATCTGTTTTTGTAATTGAAGTAACCTTAAAACGGTTACCAAGTCTAAACAATGATCTTTTCATGCCAATACCAAATATACCAGTAAACTGCTGATTGGAAGGATTTTTTTCTCTTTTGGACGACCTTCCAAACCTAAAAGCATACTCTGTAGCAATTTCTATACCTATACCGCCGCAATTATCACTTATAAGAAATTTGTCAGTATCGTAGTTTATATTTATGAAAAGACCAGTATAATTTCCATCGGGTCTTAAACGTTTAGCACCATCAATTGAATTATCAATCAACTCAAGGATAGCTGCTTTAATATCGATATCTCTTGTCAACATAGAGATAAATAGTTCTTTCGTTGGGTTTGCATTCACTATTGTAGGCATAGTATACCTCCTTTTACACTATATTGTTTGCTTTTTCTAATTATATTTCATAATAATTAATTGCAATATTAAATGCTTCCAAAAATTCTTCTCTTGAAGTCGGTTTGTCCGAAAGTGGATAATCGTGAATCAGATTATATCCTTTTAATGCATAGGCATTAAGCGTTTTTATACCTTCTTCTGATAACATAGTTTCATCATCACTCAGATATTCAAGCATCAAATCTTCAAGCTTTGGACTATGCACATCTACTCCTTGTCTTTTAGCTTCTGTAGCCACCAATAATCCGGCGATTTGCGCCTTGTTATCTTCATATTTCTTAGGATAACCTTCTACCAAATCTTTAAGGTCTGAAGTATCATCATCACGCTGTAGTGCTGCCATTCCGATTAATGCGCAGCAATAATATACATCAAATTGATACTCAAATTTACTTTGATTGTTCTGACCTGAACCTCCGTGAGAACCTTCAGGAGATGTTATGTAACTAAAAAAGTTTTTTGCGTTTTGCGAAAATTTAAAATGCATTATTAATCATCTCCTTTATGTTCACGCTGGTAATTATCAAAATACTCTTTTCCTGTATGGATTTCAACAGCTTCGTTATCAGGTGAAGCGATAATAGTTGTATATTGAGAATCGGGATTATTATAGAATCTGTCAGCAAAACGTTCTACTTCTGCTGACTGAACAAATGCAATCATCTGATTAAATACATTTGGAATAATGTCAGCGACAGCTTGTCGTTTATCAAAATCCATTTTACCTGTGGGTGAGTCAATAATAAACGGAAATTGCAATTCTGCATCCTCAAAGAGCGTTCCGAGGAAGCAATATGCTATTCCTAAAGTTTGACCCTCACTTGCACCTGCACGTCCTTTGAGCTTAATATACCTATCAATACTCTCGATTTCAATATTATCGTCAGTGATTACGGACTTGAGCTTCTCATTTGTTTTACGAATGATTTCTGCCTTTAATGATTTTGTTGCTTCTTGTTTTATTTGATTTACAAGTTCTTCAACAATTTCCTTACGACGTAAAGCCCTATTAGTGTTTGTAGCAGATGCGATTTTATTCTCTAATTCAGTTAATGCTTCATTGGCTAAGTAAAGATTGTTATCTTTTGTTAGCGTTTCATATGGGTCGTTTTTGGCTTCAATAACATTAAGCGATTTTTTACAAGCACCTATTTTTTCAGTTAATTCGTCGATTCTATCTTGAAGTTCTTTGGCTTTATCTCCGCCTGCTTTAATCAACTTCTCCTCATTATCATTCAAACGATTATTCAGAATTGTAGCCTGTTCTTGAAGTTCACTCAACCTCTCAAAAGCATCGCTTAAACTGCTATCGTATTCACAACTTGAAATACTACTTTTAATGGCGTTAAGAACAGACTGCTGATTGCTTCCAAGATAACGTTCAGCATTTTGCAAAATGGCTTCTCTTTCTTTTTCACCAATGCATCTATCACAAACGCATTTATCAGAGTGAGCTAACTCAGTAAAAAAGTCTTTTGAAGTATTTTTAGGAAGTTTCAGTTTTGTCATGCTTGAACCTAACTCACGCATTCTGTCACACAACGTTTGACTGATGAGATACGGAGATTTTGTTAATCTGATAATCTCAGCGATTTGAGCATCAATATCCTTTTTGTTGCTTTCAATATCTTTAAGGATATTATTCTTTTCTTGGTTTAAGTCTTTATATTTTTTGTCTATCTCATTTCTTTGAGCAATCTTATCCTTTTTTTCAGACTCAAATTCACTGATTTGATTTTTAAATTGGCTTGCTCTATATTCAAGTGTTTTAATTGTACGTTGTATTTCGTCACGTCTTGTGCGCAGGTTGCTTAAAGCGCTATCACTACCGTTTCTTCCGCCACCATCTGTATTTTGAATTTCGGAAAGTATTTTCTGATTTACAAATAAGATATCATCAAATTTGTCTAAACGATAAAGGTATTTGATTGTTTGTTCTGCTTCATCTGAGGTGCTATCCATAGATTTTTCAGCCTGTTCACCGTCAAACACAAATCGCTTAACAAATTCTTCGGAAAAGATATTTTTAATAGATTCCGGTAAAATTCTTCCATTCTCTCTGCCTTTAGGTAACGCTTCAGTTTCAATCTTGGCTGTTCCGGCAGTATAATCCATAACAACAAAGTATTTATAGATTTTTTCGTCGAATTTTACGGTGATGCTAAATTCACCCTTATCAGAATCAACAGTAGTAGGAGCATAGCTTTTTACTTTTGAAGAGTCCCAATTCTTTACTGTGCCGTCAAATAAACCTTTAATTAGTGACATAGTGGTGGTTTTTCCGGTGCCGTTTGCCATCATAATGAAATTGTTACCAATAACTGTGCCATCGGGGTTAGTAAAGGAAAGTTTAAGGTTAGAGATTTTACGAATATTTCTATATTCCATCTCAAGAATTGACATTTTCATATGAAACTTTCATCCTCCTTAACATCAATAAGAGAAATTACTCGTTTTAAATCGGAGTCACTTGCGTTATCATCAAATTTATTTTTGATGTACTGCTTAAAAGCATCTTTGAAATCCGTAGGATACTGAGATTCATCAACAACAGAATCTATTGTTGATTCAATAATTTTGTTATTCATCGTTTTCTCTCCTTGTTTTAGCAAGTTCAGAAAGCCAATCGGCTCTTTCTTGGTCGCTATTGTTATCGGATTCATTATCTTCAATAATAAAGTCAATTACATTTGCTACTTTATCTGGGTTATTTTTATCAAGACGTAATGCTCGTCCTATTCTTTGTGTTGTTACCAATCTTGAACGGTCAGAGGCAAATAAGAAGATATTGGTTACGCTGCTTATATCTATGCCTTCCGAAACCTTCTTACAAGTAAGTAAGCAGTCTATCTTACCATCAGCAAAGTTTTCGAGATTTATTTTTTCGTCATCAGCGTAATAAGTATGATATTTATTTGTATATTTCATTAGCACAGGTTGGAGCAATAGTCCATAATCCATTGTCTGAACAAAGATAATGCTCTTTTCAAGCAACTCAGGGTGTTCAGAAATAAAACTTTCAAACCCATCAATTTTATTGATGGCAGTTTTATTTACTAAAGAGAGCTGTGTATAAAGTTCTGATTCGTCTACATCTTCACCGTTTTCTTTTTTAGTATTAAATGCAGCAATAATCTTCTTTTTCTTTTGCTTTTCAGCTTCTGTAAGTTCGTATGGCAATGGAATATAATTAAATTCGCAAAGAATTCCTTTTCTTATGGCATCTTGCAATGAAAATTCAAATATTACTTCTCCGATTTCGTTGAGTAAGAAATCATTGCCGTCATCATCATATTCACGTTCGGGAGTTGCACTTAATCCTAATCTGTATCTGTATGGAGAAATTCTACCTGCAAGATTTTCAACAAGAGAGCCTGAACCTGCACCGTGAACTTCATCGAAAAGAAACAGGGTATCATTTTTGTAATTACCGGGAGCCTTGTCCAAGACATCCAATAATTTCACAAGATTATTGGCATCACGTGATATAAGTAGTATAGAATTGTCGGGATGCATAATAAACTTATTCATTGCCTTCTGAGAGTTGTAATGACAATAAATTTGTTTATCACTAAATTTTTCACGCATTTGCTTTGCCCACTGGTCGAGCAAATCATTTCCGTACATTGTGATGACAACACGTTTAATCCGGTTATCTTCAAAAAGTTTTGTCATTATTTTTATTGCTGTGATTGTTTTACCTGTTCCTGTTGCCATAGCAAGAATTCCGTGTTCTTTTTCCAAGAAACAATCCACAGCTTTATCTTGATGTTCCCATTTATTTGCAGGAGCTGACGTGTTTTTATACGGTCTATCAGAGCTTCTTAATGTGAAAATGCGCTCTTTTATAGCAGTTGGAATATTATAAATTTTCAGATTCTTGTCTTGACCGTGCCAAAGCTTTTCAAAACGAAGGATATCTGCTTCGACATATTCCACAGTTCCAGCCCAAGTTTTAAACACTTTAAGACTTTCATAATTGGCAAAGCCATGTTTACTATCATTTATCGAGCCTGAAAACGATAATGCTTCAGTACCCTTGTAAAAAATTCCGAATTTATCGTGAAAATTGCCGTCTGATAACTTTTCACAGGGTATGGCAAATTTAAGCTCAATTATACCATCGTATAACATCCAAGAAAAAGCATTAAGAATATCTGCTTTCATTTCTCTTTCAAGAGCTGCTACGCTGTTGTTAAGTGCATTTTCAAATTTACTGTAATCATCAGATGCACTTTCACTTGCAATGATAGCATCGGAATCAATGTTTGATAAAATAGGACTTGTTATAAGACGGATTTTACCGCCTCTTGAAGCAAAATCGCTAAGTCCAGAAATATTATATTCCAACCAACCTGATGTGAAATATCCGACACCACGGTCTAATCTTTCAGCCCATTTGAAGCAAGGTGTATATAACTCGCTGATAAAATCGTCTACCGAAGTATCAATACAGGTTTTGATTCTTGGGTATTCCATAAGTTTCCTCCGTTATAACGTACTGTCGAGATGACATAAATGGTTGTAAAAATCTTTGCTGTATTTCTTTTCGTTTTCAAGTAATACAGCGCCTCTGTCAAGATGTGCCTTTACAATGGAAGGAAAATATTTTTCTTCGTCCAATGCCTTTTTTTCAGTATTTGTTATCAAGGATTTAAAAATCAAATCGTGTTCTCCAAATATAGTCTGACGGTTTAATTCCAATCCATCGTTATCTGTTTGAAAATCTATGTCTGAAAGAACGCCTTTTCTTATTGAAAGCGCAATAGCAAGCTTCGATAATATAAACGGCTGCAAACCAAGCGACTGTGATAACGAGGAGAAAATAGCTTGTGTTTGAGCTGAGGTATGTAATTTATTTGTCATTATTAACCTCCAAAATACAGGTCGCTGATAATTTCAGTAGTGCCTTGTGCTGTATGGTTAAGCAAAAAGGTATTTGAAATCACATCAGATACTGTTTCTTTATATTCACCTACAATTTCTTCATCTGTGGAAAGAATGATAATCTGCCCATTTAACCTTTTGAAGAATTGTTCCAATATTTTGCTTCTGTGTTCCTTGTCTATTCTTGCAAAAGGTGTATCTATGATGTATGGTACATTGATTTTATTAAGCTGAGCCAACGATTGATACAGTGCCATAATAAAAATTTGCTTTTCTCCGGCTGATAACTGCTGCTTAACTTCTACCGGCAATTCAAAAGTTTCTTCTCCTGAATCAAATTTTTCCTGCAAAATTTCATATGCGTGCAAGCCGATTTGAGCTATAAGATATTCCGGTCCGTTTTTGTCAATCATAGACTTCAATTTTTCGGCGTTGAAAGACTTATACTTATAAGGAAGCACGTTAAGACTGTTATCAATGTGGATACCATCTATCAGGTCAGATTTATTGATAAGTGCATTAAAGAACATTTCAAAATTCTTTTCTGTAAGATGGATGCTTCTCTGATAAAGGATATCCTGAAGCTCATCAAATGCTAACAAAGCACGAGCTGAAATATCATTTACAGATTGCTTTTTAAGATATGCTTCATAATCAGCTTTAGCCTTAGCCAATCTTGAATCAGCAACAGCTTTTTCAGCCCTATAATTCTGCAATTCTTTGTCAAGCTCCATCAATTTGGATATTAGCTGCGATTTCTGTTCATTCAATTCGCTTTTTTGCTCAAGGTATTCCTCATAATTGTCAATAGAGGATTTGTTCATTTTATCGCGAATTCTCTTAGTCGTTTTGAGGGAGCTTTCAATATCTTTAGTAGCTTCCTTGATTCGGCTAATGTCAAAGGAAAGGAGAGTGTTTATTTTAGCGATTAACGCAAGTTCATCCTTTTCTGATAAACCAAGTATAGGAGCAATATCAGAGGTTTTATTTGTATGAGCGATTATTTCATTTATAATTTTGGTTGTAATATCATTATTTAAGTCAATGCCTGCATCGGCTAAAACGCCATTAATAATTGATTTGATTTCATACGTACCGATGATACCTTTTAGATTTGAATCAATACGAGCTTTGTGTTCTTTATTTATCTGATTTTGCAATCTTTGAAGTTCTGTTTGTAAAATTATAAAAGGCAGTACATTATTTGCGATGTCTTTAAGCCATTTTCTCTTATCTTCGCGACGCACTTCTTCTCTGGAAATCTGTTCTTGCATTGATTTCCATTCCATTTTTGTGATACCACCGGTCTTGGAATATTCCTTATCAAGTGATGCAAGCTTATCTTCAATTTCCTGAATTTGCTTGTTAATCTGATTATATTCCACCTCAGCGTATGCAACACGGTCTGCCATAAGAGTGTTTTCTTCAAAGCATTTGTCGTATGCTTCTTCTATACCGGTGGCACCCTTGTTTTTACTGCGTGTTATTCTCTTAAAGTTTTCACGGATAATCTCCATCGTATCAAGATTGCAGAGCTTTAAAAATGCATCCTTAAAGTCTGTATCTTTGTTTCCATTAAAGACAAAATCACTTATTTTTTCGCCGTCAAAGAAATAGAATTTAAACATATTTGGCGGAAGAAGCTGTAAGAGATAATTCTCAAAATCGCTTTTTTCTCCGTTTTCGAGCAAAACACCATCTTTGTATACCAAGAATGTTTCTGTTATTTTTTTGCCTGAAATTCTCCAAGAGCGATTGAATGTATAAACATAATCATATTTTCCATCATCGAATAGAATGTCCATTATTACAGAAGCTTCTGCAACCTTTTTGAGTTTCTCGTTTGAATTTACTATTTTTTCAACTTCTGAAAAATATTTTGCATTAGTGGTTTCCAAACCGTATGCAGTACAACCGTACATACATATTTTTATTGCATTGAAAAGAGTGGTTTTTCCGGCACCGTTCTTACCACCAATCAAAACCATTCGTCTTTCGCTGCTGTTTATATCAAATTCAAAGCAATTATCTTCCACATACGGACCGATATTGTTGATTTTAATATGCTTAATCTTCATTATCAAATACCCTTTCAATGGCATCGTAGTGTAACCAGCCTTGATTTATAATCTGGTCAAAAGCCTTTTGTAGTTTTGTGCTTTTTGTGAGAAGCTTGTTTTTATCGACTGATACAATTAATTTTGTAATAAGTTCGACAGGGATATCATACTTTTCAGCGACTTCTTTAATTACTTCAATCGACTCACTATCAAAACGTTGGGTTTTATAGTCATCCCAAGGCAATTTATATCCTTTTACCTGATAAAAAGTATCAACCAAGCATCGGCAAGACAAATCGCCTTCCTCGTCCCACATTTTATCAATAACTTTAAGCTCGGCTTCCGTTATAAGCTCCATTCCTGTTTGTACTTCAAGTTTTAAAAGCTTTTCAAGTATTTTTTGTCTTGCTTCCATAGTAAATGGACCCAAACCGAATGTGCCGTCTGCTTTTTTGTATACAGTACCGTTTCTTCTCTTGTTTTCACGATATCTACTATCCTCACGCATTCTGAGAAGCATATTTCTAAAATTACGAAGTGGAATAAGTTCTTTTGCACCGTTATCAATAAAATTCTGCAAAGACTTGTCCTCTTTGACCATAGTGCAACACCAACAACCGAAACGGGAGTTGCCTGTAACAGGTATTTTTTCTCTGTCAATTTCGCCTAATACGCTCTGTTCCTCACCCATACTTTCACCTTGATAAAGGTTGAACAGACATTTCATATCAGCTCCCCAAGGGCTTTTGCAATCTTCCTTTAAGAGAAACTCCCATACTAAATCATTAGGAATTTCAGTGATAGGGTTATATACATAAGCGTTTGGAATGTCGTTATGCATATTAAGAAGTTTACCTTCAATTTCACGAGCTGTTATCGTCTTTTGGCGTGTAAGACTTTCACCTTTTCGCACTCCAAGCAAAATAACAATTTCTCCGCTTTCCTCAATTCGTTCATTAACGAATTTGTTCATAGGGTTGATTTTAAGTCTTTCTGTACACCATCTGAAACCGGGAGGCTCAGGAGTAGGATAACCAAGACCGATTACTCTGCTCCAGAATGTCTGCTCTGGCTCAGGGTATATGATAGTTGCTTCAATACAAATTTTGTCATTTGCAGAAGCAGTATTTATGCTTTCATTTGAAGAATGCATATATCTTTTGACAATGGGGTTTTCTACCATTGTATCGGAAGTGATAACATATATTTTCTTTTTCAACTCAGAACCGGCAGCTTTAAGACGCAGCATAGCTTCGTATACAAGGCATACAAGCAAAGTAGAGTCTTTACCGCCGCTGTAACCGATAAGCCACGGTCTTTCATCGTGTTTATACACAACCATTATTTCTCTGATTATATCTTCAAATGGTTGGAATTTATCTGTGTAGGGCATAGATGTCCCTCCTTTTTTCTATTGTTGCGATAGAGTTATACCTGACCGCACACCCCGCAGCAGATAACTCAATCGTTACATATCCAACGCCTAATTCGTCAGTCGCTGGAGGTTTTAAACAGCAAGCTTGCTGATATTGACAAGCAGATTATCTGACTTGTCACTGCCGCATAGATATACATTATATATTATACCACAAAATCCGTCGGAATGCAAGAAAAACAGGTTTGTATTGACAAATTTCTTCAATAAAATTGCCAAAGAAATTTACTTGGGGAAACTACCGATTCCGAGCATTCTGACCATCACCGCATCCACTTGCTTCATACGTTCATCGTCAAGGGTGAACAGGAAACGGTGCACTTTGTTCCGTTCAAAGCTCAGCAGATGATTGCAGAGGATTTTAGAATTAGAGTGCAGCCCCTCAGCTTCAATCGGGATATAGGAACGACCTGTTTTCTTTGAAATGTCTATCGGGACACCAAAGGTTGTGTCACAATACCTGTTTCCCTTGTCGTTCTGGAGAATCAGCACAGGATAGAAGCCGTTGAACTCATCGTCAACCTCTCTTAAATCCACGATATAAACACTTCCACGCTTGATATTTTTCATTGTAAAACCGCCTTTCATATTCAGAAATTTTTATACACTCTTATTATAACACAGACTAATGTCCCAAAATCAGGACAATGGACGCTCCGTACACGCTACGGAGCTTTTTTATGCAAATTTTTACATAGCAGCAATCAAGGACTTGTGAATTTCACAGGTCCTTTTTTTGTTGCAAAAATTTAAAGGAGGACATCTATATGTCAAAAATGATTTTTATTTTCAAGAACAGAAACAACCATTCCGAGGGCTACAGACAGGTTACGGAAGCCGAGCTTCAGGAGTACAAGCGTAGCTGTACGGAGAAAGTTTATCTTATTCCTCTCGGTTATGCCTTTATGGAGGTTGTGCAGGAGGAATACCGTGCCTTTTATAAAGAACTGCGTCGTGAAAAATATCTTTCCGAGGAGGCTAAGCGTGTCGGTGAGTTTTCATACAATGCTCTTGATACGGACGAGTATGACGGAGCTTCTTTTATACCCGATAAAAGTGAGGCTGTTGAGGATAAGGCATTAAAAAGAATAATGAATGAAAGATTGTATGAAGCGCTTGCCATTCTTTCAGAGGAAGAATATGAGTTAATTCAGCAGATTTATTTTGCCAACATCAGCGAAAGAGAATTATCGGGTATATACGGTGTATCTCATACTGCTATTCAGAAACGCAGAACCCGAATTATTCTAAAGCTGAAAAATTATTTTGAAATTTAGGTTGCCAACCCCTCATTTTTTCGGCGGTATAAGTGAGGGCAGTCAAGACCTGTAAAAATGACGGTGCTTACGGCTTAATCCGAAAGGGCTGTTTTTACAGTCATAAGCTGTAAAAAATCGAAAAAATCCTCTCAGTTTTTTTCAGACGTACTTCGCATCGTTTTTGAAATTTCCTGAGGAAAAATCATTCACTTTAACAGGTCTGAAGCTGTGAAAAAATCTCAAAAAAATGACCATCTGAGTCAGAAAGGACTACTTTATGAAAAATCGTCTCAAAAAGAAAGAACGTATCACCCATATCAGCTTCAACGAGGCTGAGCCTCTGATTGAGGTTTTCACACACAACACGGATTTGCGGAAACGCCTTACCAACTACAGCAAATCGTATCCCGATTCCTGCAAGCTAATTGAGGTTGACGAATACGGCGGTGCACTGTTCGTCATAAAGAAAGGTCGCTTCTGCTTCCGTCTTACTGCACCCTATACTTTGGAGCGACGAAAAAAGGCAAGCCAGCACGCTATCCGTAACAACAACATAAAACGACTGAAGAATTACAGAGAGGAGGAAGAAGAAAGCTGAATATCTTTGAAACGGTAAAGGAAGCGGTTACTGTCCCGACCGCTGCGGAGTATTACGGGCTGAATGTCCGTAAAGGAATGACGAACTGTATTTTCCATAACGACCGCACACCGTCAATGAAGCTGTATGACGACCATTTCTACTGCTTCGGCTGTGGTAAATGCGGCGATGTTATCACTCTTGTGGAAGGTCTGTTCGGACAACCTCCGCTGAAATCCGCAGAGCGACTATGTGCCGACTTCGGTCTGACACATTCAAGGGACAGCCCATACGAAAAAACGAAGTCCAAGCGAGAAAATCCACGACAGGCTGAGCAGAGAGTATACCGTATTCTCTCGGATTACTGCTCACTTTTAAGGAGCTACCGCCAAGCCTATGCACCGAAAAGCGATGATGAGGACTTGCATCCGCTTTTCATCGAAAGCCTGACACAGCTTTCCGAGTATGAATATTACTGTGATATTTTTATTTCGGGAACTGTGGAAGAAAGAGAAAGATTTATAAATGAAAGGACTGATTTGATTGACAGACTCAGAAGAAAACTGGAAGAAGCCGACGCCATTGCGCAGGGATAAATCTGCATTGCCTGATTTTCCTGTAACCTGTCTGCCTCTGATACCGCAGGCTATGGCGGTAGGCGTATCGGCTACAACCTCAACGGATATCGGAATGACGGCAACAGCTCTGCTCAGTGCCTTGTCCCATTGCTTTTCGGGAGTATACCGAATGTATGGAAAGCAAGACCACTCCGAGCCGCTTACTTTGTATTCGCTGATTGTTGCAAATCCTGCCGAGCGTAAATCTCCCGTAATGCGTTTTGTAAAATGTCCATTTGAAGCATTTGCCGAAAAATATAACGAAACGCACCGTGAGGAAATTTATCGTTCACAAGAGGAATACAAGAAGCTTGAATCGGAAATCTCCGCAATGCAGAGCAGTGGTAATTCTCCACCCGATGAAATTGCACAGAAGCGTGCCGAGCTTGACAGCATAGAGGTTATGGATTTCAGAAGAATATGCGTTGATGATGTAACGCCCGAAGCACTTGTACGACTGCTTGATAAAAATAAATCCCTGCTTATGCTTTCCGATGAGGCAGGTGTGTTCAAGAATTTCGGCGGTCGTTACACTAACGGAATTGTGAATATCGACCTTTTTCTGAAATGCTGGGGCGGTGAAAGCTATCTCAAGGACAGATGCAACAGTAGTCCTGTTTTACTAAGCCAGCCCTATCTTTCAATCTGTCTTTGTGGTCAGCCCTATATCCTCGATGAGCTTATGGAGAACAAGTCCTTTCTTTCAAGCGGACTTGTGGCACGCTTTCTCTACTGCTTTCCGAAATCCTATGTGGGACAAAGACGCTATGACACAAAATCCATAGACAGCCGTATTACCGAGAGTTACCAAAACCTTGTAAGCCGTGCCCTTGAAGCAAAGTATAATCACAGAGGCGAGGAAATTTCTCTCAGGTTTACCGATGAAGCAAGGCAGGTTTATGCAGATTACTACGACAGGCATATTGAGCCGATTCTGCTTACCGACTTTGCCGAGTGTCCCGACTGGGGTGGAAAATATCACGGACTGATTTTAAGACTTTGCGGAATTCTGCATTGCGTGAGCTGTCTTACGGATAATGTTCCTCCCGAAAGCCGAGAGGTGGAGCTGAAAACCTTAGGACAGGCTCTGGACATTGCGGAATATTACAAACAGCAGGCACGTTATGCCTACGGACTTATGGGCGGTGACGCTGTAACGGAAAATGCGGAGTATGTTCTGAAGAAGCTGAGAGCTAATGCCGTTTCAGAGGTTACAGGCAGAGAGCTTATTCACCTGTGCCGTAAATTCAGAACAATGGACGAGCTGTCACAGCCCATTGAAATTCTGACGGAGCACGGTTACCTGCGTCGTAAAAAGCAGGAATACGTCAAAGGGAGAAAGCCACAGGTTATCTATGAGGTCAATCCCACCTGAACGTAACACGTAACAAACGTAACAGATGTAACATTTGCATTCTTGTGTTACGTTTGTTACAAATGTTACGTGTTACACCCGACTATATTTTAATTTCGAAAGGACGAATGTAATGTTGATTAATAATTTTTTTAATGCAGACGAAAACAAAACTACTGATAATTTTATAGGAGAGATTTATATGAATAAGAATGTTAATGCAAACGTAAAGAAGAATACAAATGATTTTATGGAGGAAATGAATATGAGAAAGAATAACGAAGTAAGCACAATCAACTGGAGATTTGACAGCAACTACTACAGAAAAATTGCCAAGCGTGAGCTTGCAGGCGGCAGCATGGGTGAAGAAATTTATGACAACAGCGAAAGATTTATGCTCCTCACGTTTATTGCCGGGCTTACCGATGAAGCCTATAAGTCTGTGGGGATTTACAAAAAGCTTTCCAAGAGATTACTTGCCGCACTGAACAAATATGACGGATGTGAAGCTACCGCTTCGATTACGGATGATGAGCTTATTTCATACGACATTCTCGATTGCAAGGACTGGCAGGAGGATGTGAATTTCTGGAGAAGAACTGCAAAGCGAATTCTTATTTCTTACCTTGTAACAGGTGAAAAGGTCAATATGGTATTATACCGAAATCTTATCAGCGTATTTGCAAATCTTACTGATACGCAGTACAGCATCCTTGAGGAATCGCTTATTCTTCCCGTTTATAAGAATTGGCAAAATGACAATAATGTTGTCCGCCGTATTGCAAAGATGATTCTTGCAGGAGAGAAAACAGCGAACGGCAAAACCTATATTGATGAATACAACCTTGACGAAGAAACACTTGAACGCCTCAGAAAGTACGCCCTTATGTCTGACCAGCAGCTTCTGGAATTATCAGAGCGTGAAGGAATCTTTATGTTTTAATTCTTGAAAAAGTTGTTCAGCCCGGGGGCAGGAGATGTAGCATAGCAAGCAATGACTTTGAGTACACTTTCCACCAAAATCGGAAAAATGTACTCGCAGTCGGCTTGCTTGTTGGGAGAACCCAAACCCCTTATAATTACGGCAATACTGCCGAGAGTGGAGGAATAAATTTATGTCCGAACGAGCAAGACCAATACAAATGAAATTCTATGTAACCGAAGAAGAACGGGATTTCATTCACAAGAAAATGGCGATGATGAACGTAACAAACCAGTCGGCATATCTGCGGAAGATGGCAGTTGACGGTATGCTCATAAAGGTGGATTACAGCAATTTTGATAAAATGGCAAATGACATTTCGGGAATGACGAAGAATATCAATCAGATTGCAAAGCGTATCAATTCAACGGAAACTATCTATGCAGGTGACATCCGACAGATAAAAGAAAAGCAGGAGGAAATATGGCAGTTACTGAAATCCACGCTATCAAAAGCACTCTGAACAAGGCTCTTGACTATATTATGAATCCGAAGAAAACGGACAACACACTGCTCGTTGACGGTTATCATTGTGCACCCGAAACGGCGGCATTGCAATTCAATCTTATAAAGAAAAACTTTGGAAAAGATGATGGGATTTTAGGCTTTCATGTCATTCAATCCTTTTCTCCGGGCGAGGTTGATTATGATACCGCACACCGCTTGGGACAGGAGCTTGCGGATAAAATCTTTGACGGAAAGTTTCAGTATGTCTGTGCAACGCACATTGACCGAGGGCACGTTCACAACCATATCATTGCAAACTCTGTCAGCTTTGAAAGCGGAAATAAGTTTCTTTCCCGAAGAAATACAATGTATGATATCCGAAAAATCAGCGATGAGCTTTGCAGGGAAAACGGACTTTCGGTTATTGAAAATCCCAAAGAAAAAGGCAGAAGCCAATACGAACGCACCCTTGAAAAGAAAGGTCAGAGCTGGAAAGCGTTGCTCCGAAAAAATATTGACAAGGCGATTCTTAACGCAACGGACTTTGATGATTTTGTTAAAATTATGGAAAGCCACCATTATGAAATCAAGCGAGGGAAGTATATTTCATTTCGTGCCGAGGGGCAGGAACGCTTCACTCGTGGTAAGACGCTCGGCTATGATTATACCGAGGAACGCCTGAGAGAAAGAGTTGCAGGAACAAAAACGAAGCAGGTCGGACTTCTTTATGATATTGAAAGCATCGCAAAGAAATATCAGGCTAATCCGTATATTGAAAACAATCTCAAAATCAAAAATATCAAGCTTATGGCTCAGACCTACAACTATCTTTCGGAGAATAAGCTGCTCAGTTCAGAAGCGTTGACGGCTAAAAGAAATGATGTAAAAGGTCGTTACGACAACTCTCGTGAACGCATTAAGGAAATTGAAAAGCGGCTGAAAGTGATTGCGGAGGATATAACGAACATCGACAATTATCGCAAAAATAAGCCTGTTGCGGATAAGCTTGATAGCGTTGTTTTCAAGGATAGATACAAACGAGAACACGAATCGGAGTTGATAATTTTCACCGCCGCCGAGAAATATCTTACCAAGCGATTCAAGGGCAAGACGCCGCTTATCAAGGAGTTACGAGCGGAGCAAAAGAAGCTTACCGCTGAAAAGAATAAGCTATATGGTGAGTATTATTCTGCTAAGGAGCAGCTTGCGGAGCTTGATAGGGTTGCGAGGAATGTGCAGGATATAATGGGGCTTGAAAAAGAAAAAGACCGCCAGCGTGATGTTCAACGCAAGCGGTCGTATGAGTTGGAATAAGCTCGCAAAATTCTTTCACTTAATATTAAAGCTGTTCTTTAAAATTCGATATTCCTCAAAAATCAAGTTATATGTCCTGTTTTAATAAAAAAATTATTGATTTCGCATTTAAAAATGGAATTTGGCATTTTTAAAGTAGGATTATATCTGGTTAAAAAATAATTATTTTTGCATTTGACCAAAAAGTACTTGACAAACCCGTTGCAAATCTGTATAATCGCTTTAAAGTGCTAAATCGAATTGAATACAAGTCTTTTCGATTTCAGCAGAAGATTATAAACGGAGGTATTATTATGGACGAACTGAAAAAGGAAATCACAGAGATTGTCGGTGGGAGAGAAATCAGATATGTTCTTGACGAAGCGACGGGAACTTATCTTCCCGATTGGGAGCTGCCGCCGCAGAAGGAAATCGGTCGCTATGGCAGAATGCGTCTGAAATTTCTGAAAGAGAATTGCAGCAGTCTGTATCAGGCAATGTGTCTGAAAGGAACTCTGAACGAGCATCTTGCAGAGGTTGACGACAGAGCCTATGAGCGAATTAACAGCATCACAAAAGCTATGTCGAAAGCTGACGGACTTACTGATGAAATGAAAAATACCGACCAGCTTTATTGGGTTGGCATGATGAACAATTACAGAAATTCCGCAGAGGAAATAATCCTGAACGAACTCATTTATGTATAACACAGGAATAAAAAACCAAAAATAAATGCAAACAATAAAGGAGGCTTGCCTATTGCAGATAGTTGTCAGGGACGATAAGCGTATTGCAGAAATATGGCTTACGAGTGCCGAGCAGCAGGAAGAAAATGTGCAGGATTTCATCGGCGAAAAGACTGCCGAGTACAGCAAAATGAAATACAAGGTTGCGGTGTTCCGTTCGGGAAGCCGCAGTCTGTACGACTGTACCGACGGACTTCTGCACAATAACTACTGCCTCGGCGAGGGTGCGTAAAGCACCCCATACATACCTGACAAATTACCAGAACTTACTTGTTGAATTGAAACATACAAGCGTGATAAAATTATAATGAATACTATAACGAAAGGACGGATATTTTTATGGATACAACCTTAAAAATTGCAGGCTATTGCCGTATCTCGGTTGACGAGGAGCTGGACAGGGACAACACTTCCATTGAAAACCAAAAAGCGATTATCCTCGACTACGCCAAGCGGAAATTTCCCGCAAGCACTGTTGATTTTTATGAGGACCGAGACCGAAGCGGTTACACCTTTGAACAGCGTGAGGGCTATCAGGAGCTTCGCCGTAAAATGCTTGACCTTGAGTATGACATACTTATTGTCAAGGATTTCTCACGATTTTCCAGACGCAACAGCAAAGGACTTGTAGAGCTGGAAGATTTGCGTGACAGAGGAATGAGAATTATCTCAATCGGCGACAGCATTGATTATCCGACTTTTGACGACTGGACAGCTATTCAGTTCCGCTTCCTCATCAATGAAATGCCTGTTACAGATACTTCGAAAAAGGTTAAGTCGGTTATCAAACGCAGACAGGAGGAGGGTAAGTGGATTTGCTCCGTGCCCTACGGCTATCTTATGGTGAACAATAAAACCGCTCCCATTATCGTTGACGAGCCCTCTGCGGAGATTGTCCGAGAGATATTCAACCGCTACTTGGAGGGGTGGGGATATAAGAAAATTGCAAATTATCTTACCGACAAGAATTTTCCTACACCCCGAATGGCAGAAAAAATGCGTAAGGAGCGAAACGGTGAGGAATGCCGTCTGAAAGCAAAGCGTGAGTGGAGTATCATTACCGTCAGCGAGATTTTGCAGAACGATTTTTATATCGGCACTCTCCGTCAGGGTAAATACAAGCGCCAGCGTATCAACGGCAAGGAGATAAAGCAGAGTGAGGTGGAGCACATCGTCTTTGAGAATAACCACAAGCCTATCGTGGACTTCAAAACCTTTTCAGCTGTACAGGAGCAGATTAAAAAGAGGAGCACAAGCTCTTATCGTGGAGTTAAGAAATACGACAACGTGTATTCGGGATATATGGTCTGCGGTGACTGCGGAGCTCCGATGTTCTCAATGAGCAGAGGTGACTTAGCCCCCGCCTACACCTGCGGAAGCTATCACAGACGAGGACTGAAAGGCTGTACCTCTCACCACACAAGAACGGATATGCTTGATGAGCTTCTGAAAGATTATATCAGGGCAATCCGTGACAACTCGGAAGAGATGATTGAAAAGCTGAAAGAGTCTCTTGAAAAGGAAAAGACAGAAACAAAGCGGAGTAAGTCCACCGTTGAAACCTTGCAGAAGAATATAGCGGACATCAAAGAGGAAATCCGCATTATGCATCGTATGAAAGCACGTGATATTATCAGAGACCCCGACAAGGAGGAAATCTTTGAGGAAATCTACGGCGAGCAGATTGAGGAGCTGACAAACCGCCTTGACGGTCTGCGTAATCAGCTGAATATGACAGCCGACAAGCACAACACCATTGCAAAGGTAAACAGAGTTGCAAAAACGGTCTTTGAAATATTCGACGACATCATCAACAAGCCTGCCTTGCAGAAGAAAGACCTTGACTTCATCTTAGAGAAAATCGTCATCTACGAAAACCGCATAGACATTCAGCTGAAAGCAGATATTGACGCACTTCTCACGACGGGCAGACTTACCGAGGAGGACGAAAACAGCGAAGAAGCAGAGGAGAAAACAGCCGTAAATTTTAATTCAGACGCCAAAAATATCGTATCAAGCCGACAGATAGTCGTAACGGCTAAAAACCGTAACGACAAGGTTTTTGACGTCAATGTTGTCAGGTACGGCGACCCCCTCGAAATCTACACAAGCAATGACGGTGAAGTTATTTTCAAGAAGTATTCAGCAATCAGTGAGATGAGTGAAAATGCTTCACAGGTTGCGGATATAATGTTCCGGCTTGCATCATGTCCGGTTGTGATTTTTGACAGGGATCATGTTGTGGCTGTTTCAGGGGTATCAAAAAAGGAATTCAATGAACGCCGTGTTTCACCTGAACTTGAGGACCTTATGGAAGGCCGTAAATGCTATTATGCGGAAAATGGTTCAGTGAGCAGCTTTATTGCAGCTGAGGGTGTGGAGAAAAAAGCCATTGCAGCTATGCCGATTCTTAGTTCCGGAGATGTTACAGGTGCAGTTGTTTTTCTTGAATCAGAAAAGTCAAGAAATATTTCCGATTTACAGAAGAGTCTCATATGTGCAGCATCACAGTTTCTCGGAAAACAAATTGAAGGATAGTAAAAAAGCCGTTACACAATATGTGCAGCGGCTTGATTTTTAAAGTAAATCAGCAATTTCAAGTACAAGTTTTTCGGATTTTTCCCATCCAAGACAAGGGTCGGTTATGGATTTACCATAGACAGTATCATCAACAGTCTGATTTCCGTCTTTAATATAGCTTTCAATCATAAGTCCCTTTACGAAATCTTTTATATCATCTGAATGTCTTCTGCTGTGAAGAACTTCCTTGCTTATTCTTATCTGTTCAAGATACTTTTTGCCGGAATTTGAGTGGTTTGTATCTACAATAACTGCTCTGTTCGGCAGATTTTTCTGGCAGTAAAGTTCATAAAGAAGAATTAAATCCTCATAATGATAGTTTGGAATATTCTGTCCGTGCTTATTGACAGAACCACGTAAAATCGCATGTGCATATGGATTTCCGTCAGTGCTGATTTCCCAGCCTCTGTAAAGGAAGTTATGGCTTCCCTGTGCAGCCATGATAGAATTGAGCATTACTGAGAAGTCACCGGCAGTAGGGTTTTTCATACCAACAGGAATATCCATTCCGCTTGCTGTAAGACGGTGCTGCTGATCCTCAACAGAACGTGCGCCGACTGCTACATATGAAAGTAAATCATAAAGATAACGGTAATTTTCAGGATAAAGCATTTCGTCGGCACAGGTAAGCTTTGTGTCCTTTATCGCTCTTGTATGGAGATGACGAACGTGAATAAGACCTTCAAGAATATCTTCCTCTTTAGTAGGGTCCGGCTGATGAATCATACCCTTGTATCCCTCACCGGTTGTTCTTGGCTTGTTTGTATATATTCTTGGAATAATGATGATTTTATCCTTTACCTTTTCCTGAAGAACAGCAAGACGTCCTACATAATCCATTACAGGCTCTTCCTTGTCAGCAGAGCATGGTCCTATTATAAGGAGGAACTTGTCTGATTTGCCGGAAAATACATCAATGATTTCCTTGTCCCTTTTTTCTTTTGTTTTCAATACATCTTCCGGAAGCGGATACATTGCCTGAATTTCTTCCGGAACAGGCATTTTTCTTTTAAAATTCATACTCATAGCATTTTACTCCTTTAAATTGTTATTACCCGTTAAAATTATAACACATCATGAGCGAATTGTCAATTATATGTTTGATATTTTTCATTTTGTATTAAAAAGTATTGACAAAAGCGGTTTATATATGATATAATGTATACGTCATTATTGGTGTGCCGGTGTGATGGAATTGGCAGACGTGCCGGACTCAAAATCCGGTGGTGGAGACACCGTACCGGTTCGACCCCGGTCACCGGCACCAGTGCGTGACCGCACAGGACATGTCGGGTTTACTTTAAGTAAGCCCGATATTTTTATGCACGACCATAAAATAAACTTCGCGATGTTTAGTAACATTTACAAGTGAAGTAAATCGCGGTATGGGTCCAGCGTCACGCTGGTTTTGGCTCGACCATTTACCTTTAATCTGTTTTATAGTCACAAGACAGGTGCGTGACCGCACATGACAAATCGCTTCTCATTTTTGGGGAGCGGTTTTCTTTTATACCCGATCGCTTACTATTCATCTATTTCATAGTCACAAGACATCCTATGTGAATCAATGTCAATAAAGCAGACAAAAAATGCGTAAAAAAGTTCATACAAAATTGATTTCAGCCTGTGCGTAATATGATTATACAGGAGGTTTCGGAGATGAACATTCCCGAAGAAGAATTGCAAGAACAATTGAAGAATACAGCCGTTCAGAATACCCCCTGTGTCAAATTGCAATGGGAATGTTAAGTAAACAATAGAAGTTTATTATATATATCGAAAGAAGAATATATATTACGGCAAATAAAAACACATACAGCATATTATAATAGTATACTGTATGTGTTATTTTTCATCAGGAATATATAATAATATATCTTCAACTTTGCATTCAAGTATTGAACAGAGGTCATTTAATAAAAGAGTTGAGATTCCATAGTTATGCTTTAAGCGATGAATGGTATTTTTGCTGATATTATGTTTTGTAATCAATTTATAGGTTGTTATATTCTTTGATTTCATAGTTTTCCATAATGGCTCATAGCTAATCATTTTTATCACCAATTTAAGTATAAATCTTAAATTACACATTGACTATACCTAACATATTGAGTATAATATGTATAAAGGGGGATAAAAATGAATATTGATAAAATCCTTAAAGAAATTGCAGATAAAAATAATGTAAGTGTTGAGGAAGTACGCAATGATATTCAAGAAGCATTAGATTGTGGATGGAATAGTAAGGATGAAAAAGTACAGGGACATTGGCGAAAAATTCCTACAAACTATGAAAAGCCAACATTGGAAGAAGTTATTTTATACATTTCATAAAATTTACTGTGGATTTTTGTAACACAAACGGCGAATAATGTAAACTATTGATTTATGTTTTTCAAATTGTTATACTGAAACTGCAAGATATCTTGAATAATAAATCAGGAGGTTTTATGCAATGAATAAGAAAAACAATGTGAAGAAAAGTTTACTTAACGGTATGGCTTCGGTTGTTAAAAAAACTGCTGGATTCAATGCTGACACTCTTTGTGTTTGGTGGAACTATCAGCCAAAGAAACCGGCAGCTGTAAAGAAAATGCGTAAGTTCTGATGCTGGAACGGTTATCGGAAAAGTTTGCTTTAAAATTAGTAAATGCAGGAATTATATCCGAATCAGATGCTGAAATATATGTATATGGTTTCTTTCAGACTGTTATGCTTATATTGAACATTATAACGACTCTACTATTAGGGTTTGCATTCGGGCTTATAATTCCTTGCATTTTACTTAATTTAGCATATATTCCATTAAGAATTAATGCAGGCGGTTACCATGCTGACAATCCCGTGAAATGCTATATAAACTCAACAATTATGGTTGCTGCTTTACTTGCGGTTATAAAATGGGTTCCTGTTCACAGGAGTGTAACATTTATACTGCTTATTATCTCAAGTATTACAGTATGGATTTTAGCACCTGTTGAAACAGAAAATGATTCCATGGATGATGTTGAATATCGTGTGTACAGAAAACGTTCTGTTATCATTTTGATAATTGAAATTATTGCTGTTTTACTGTCTTTGATTTTTTTAAGAGAAAAAACAGCTGCAACTATTGTTCTGGGATTATTGACTGAAGCACTTATGCTCTTAATAGGAAAATTAAAGAAATCTTAACATAAAATGCAAGGTTTTATATCATGAGAATTCAGATATAAAGTCTTGTATTTTTTAATGTGTGTTATGCGGAGAAAAAATTATGAGAAATTTAAAATTATAAAGAATATATTTTTTAGAGTTACAGTTTTAATCTTCGCTTATTGCTTTTGCATACAATCTGTATTAGCATCAACACCACAAATAACAACATATAGAGTGAATTTTACCAGATATCCTCAGGAAAAATCACTTTGGTGTTGGGTGGCTTCCGCTGAATGCAGCGGAAAGCATATTGATCCGGAATCTGAACAAACACAATCTTCTGTAGTGGAAGCTATAAAGGGAAGTATTATTAATACACGAGGCACACCAACAGAAATAGCTTCTGCTTGTATGCTCTTTGCATTTCCTAAGCAAATATACAATGCATTCTATAGAAAATATTCTTTCACTGTGTTTAAGGTTGAAATAATGAATGATCGTATTCCAATTGCAACAGCGGGATATTATAATGAAGATAATGTTAGAGCCAGTGGTCACGCTACGCCAATTATTATGACCTAGCAACTGATAGAACCTACACATGTACATATTCAGCATTTTGTGATGGAAGTTATAACGACAGAAGATATGAATATACAATTCTTGCAGAATAAAAAACAGGAGGAATAAGCTATATGAAGATAACAAAAATAATAAGTATTCTTGCAGTAGTAATATACTTATCTGTTTTTACAAATTATGTGTTTGCTGAAGACGCATTGGATAATGTTGATAGTCAAGATATAGCACAGGTAGATGCAGCTATTGAGGAGTATTCAGATGTAGTTAGTGAAGGTGATGTATATGGCGTAGGCGAAACAGATAATGAAGAATTACGAGCTTTTTTTGATACTAGTGGATATGATTTGAATTCGGCTTACAAAATATATAATTTAAATGGATATATTATTGATGAATATAAAGAAGAAAAAAATTTTATTCTTTAATTCCAGAAGAATATAAAATATATGTTCCAGCTGATAATATGTTAATAATTATTTCTGAAAACAGTGATTCCGGAAATTTAGAAGTTATAGGAACGGAAAGCGTTGATGAAAATACATTGGATATAATATCTGAGAATGAAAAAATAAAAAATCTTATTGAAGAAAAAGGTGAAAAAATAGTTGAATTAAAAGACTTGCGGTCATGGATTTATGATATATTTCTTATATACATAAAAACCAATGTTAACGAATATATTGTTCCGTATTTTTATGGATTAACTGAGGAAGCTATTGCAGGAAGAATAGAATCGGAAAAGTTATATGAAGTTACTGATTTTATTACTGCTATGAATAACACATATGATATTGAAAGTATAAATAATCCTTATAACCGTTATCTTGTTGGTGGAGCTATAGAATTTAAACCTTTAAATATAGACGTTGCGGATACAATAGAAAATAATTTAAATGAATCAAAGATGATATTTATAATTTTGACTATTGTAACTGCTTTTATTTTTATACTTGTAACAGTTTTATCTATTATATTTCGAAATAAACATAAAAAACATTAAAATAAGTTTGTGTAAATTGAATATGATAAAAATGGCAATGTTACAACAAACACTTACGACGCACTTAACCGTGTGATTTCATCAAAAACAGTTAATTCAGATGATTCTTCAAAGAATGTCAGCAAGTCATATACTTATGACAATATGGGAAGAGTTACTAAAACTGTAAATAACAAGATTACAACAAGTTATATTTATGATGCACTTGGTAGAATATACACTGAATCAGAGTATGACGGAGAAGATTACTCAATTTTCAGAGGATATTTCTATGAAGGTGTTTCACAGCATGTAAGTCAGGAAATTACAGGTCAGTACAATCTCCTTATGTATTCTAATAAGTCATATGAATATGACGATGAAATGCGTATTGTTAAGGTTAAAGAATCAGGCAATGACACTGTATCCTATACTTATGACAAGAACGGCAACAAGAAAACCGAAACTCTTGCAAACGGCGTAGTTTCAACATATACTTACAATAATGCAAATAGAGTTACAAAAATTGAAAACAAATTAGGTAATTCCAACATATCAAGCTACGAATATTCGTATTATCTTGATGGTTCTGACGCTTGCAAAACACGTAATGAAAATGGTATAATTGAAACAACAGAATATGAGTATGATGGTCTGAAAAGACTTACAGAAGAATCTGTAAAGGTTGGCGGCAACACTACAGATACTTATTCATACGAATATGATGATTACGGCAACCGTTCCAAGATGACGGCAACAGGTACCGAGGATTATGTAACTGAATATAACTACAACGATTCAAACGGTAACTATACAGCACTTCTTCAGAAGGAAGTAAAGACTGTTGAAAAGGAAAATGAACTTGACATTACAAACAATGTTAAGCAGACAGTTTATACTTACGATAAAAACGGTAATCAGATTAAAAAGACAGCTGATGGCAAAACAGAAACCAACACATATGACGGTTTAAATCAGCTTATTGGTTTTACTGACGGCACAACAACTGCAAGCTACAAATATAACGAAGATGGCTTGCGTTATGAAAAAACTGTTAATGATCAGACAATTAATCATGTTTGGGATAGCAGCAAGCAGATTGTTGCAGATGTTATTGATAACCAATTCTATGAGGCTGATTGCTACATCAGAGGTACAAACCTTGCAGCAAAGTATAATTATCAGAACGGTAACAAGTCGGAATATACTTACTACACTCAGAATGCTCATGGCGATGTTGTAAATCTTACTGACAAAACTGGTAAGGTTACAAAGACTTACACATATGATGCTTTTGGTGTTGAAAAGAATATTGACGAAAACGACACAAATGCATTCCGTTACTGCGGTGAATACTACGACGCTGAAACGGGTACAATTTACCTTAGGGCGAGATATTACAATCCGAGCATTGGTAGGTTTATTTCAAGGGATAGTTTTGCTGGTAAGATTGAAGATCCACTTAGTTTAAATCTTTATACTTATTGTGCAAATAATCCTATATCTTTAAAAGATCCGACTGGTCATTGGTTTGGATTAGATGATTTAATTGCAGCTGGCGTTGGTGCAGTTGTTGGTGTTGTATCACAGGTTGTTGTTGATGTAGCACAAAGTGTAGTTACGGGAGATTTTAAGCTTTCAAATTGGCAAACTTATACTGGGGCAGCTGTAGGTGGTGCTATAGGTGGTGTTACAACATTATATGCTGGACCAGTAGCCGGTTCGGCAGTTGGTGCAGGTGCAACGACATTAATAGGTCAAACATTAGAAAATATAACACCCGGAGGAACCAAAAGATCTGCTGCTGAAATTTTGACTAACACAGCGATAGATACTGGTATTGGTGCTGTTTTTGGGAAATTTGTTCCTGTAAATGTTAATAAAGTAACCTCTGGTAGAAATAGCATGAATGCTGTATTTAAAAGTGGCCTTACAAAAATAGCACATGGTAATGCAAAACGAATGTCGTCCAAGGTTATTTCTAAGGGCATTACATCAGGTGTTGTTGGCGGTTTAAGTACATCTGTAGCATTAGGATCTAAAAATGGTTTTGTAGAAAAATATGCCCAATCAAAGAAAAAAAGCCAAAATTATAGATTTGATAAAGGTGAATACCGATGGGAATCTGCTAGAAAGGCAAATTAATGGATAAGGTTACTTTGACATATGCTATTTTTGTATTTTTAATATCTGTTTTTTCTGTAATATTAGCACTAAAAACACTCTTTAAAAAAATTTTAATCAAATCTCTAAATACCTCAGAATGCAAAAAAAATAAATTATATCAACATAAAAAAATGGTTACAACAATACTTAGAATAATTTTAGCAACATATATTATTGTAGTGCTAGTGTTTATATTAATTCCTAGTATAATAGATTTACCCAGAATATTTACTGGAAACTATGAAATAAGTATGTGTACGATTCAGGATTCATATGAATATAAAACAGATTTATGGGTTCACTTAATAACAGATAAAGGTAAAAATATAAATTTAATGGTTCTAGATAGATCTTATGAACAAGATAAACAATATTTGGTTTATTATCTTCCGCATATAAAATATGGTACATTAGTGCCAATATAATAAAATATCTAGGTACAAAGCGAACTTTTCAAATGAATTTTGCTAGATAACCATATTTAAAGTAAATTAGAAAATCAATCATGTCTGGGATAGCAATAAGCAGATTGTTGCAGATGTTATTGACAACCAGTTCTATGAGGCTGATTGTTACATCAGAGGTACAAACCTTGCAGCAAAGTATAATTATCAAAACGGTAATAAGTCAGAATATACTTACTACACTCAGAACGCTCATGGTGATGTTGTAAATCTTACTGACAAAACTGGTAAGGTTACAAAGACTTACACATATGATGCTTTCGGTGTTGAGAAGAATATTGATAAAAACGACACAAATGCATTCCGTTACTGCGGTGAATACTACGATGCTGAAACGGGTACAATTTATCTTAGAGCGAGATATTACGATCCGAGCATTGGTAGGTTTATTAGTAGGGATAGTTATACAGGAGATAATATTGATCCATTAAGTTTAAATTTATATACATACTGTTTAAATAATCCTTTGCATTTTGTTGATGAAAATGGTCACTGGCCATCTTTGTCTAAGATAATTAAAGCAGCAGCGACTGTAGCAGTAGCAGCAGTTGCTGTGACCGCAATTGTAGCTACTGCTGGAGCGGCAGGAGCAGCTGTAGGTGTTGCAGCAGGTATGTATTTAGGCGTTTCATCAGCTACAGCTGTAACCATATCAACAGCAGCCACAGTTGGCGCATATGCAGTTGCAGGTGGAATAGGAGCTACTGCATTAAGTGATGCTGGTGAAGAACTAACAGGGACAAATGTTATTCGCGATGGATTCATGGGTGGCAACCAAGAACTATATGATACTGTTAGGGGAGGCTTATATACTGTTGGAGCAGGTTATATGGCTCTTGGTGCAGATAATTGTGGTTTATCAAGTGGAAGGCAGTCAACATCTACTACACCACAAAAGTCTTCAAAGACTGCAAGTGGTTATTCAAAAAATGGAAATTACCCAAAACCAGGTGAACGTACACTTAATGGATATGTAAAAAGTAAAGTTGAGCCTGGTAAAGAAATTAGTTTACGTACAAGTTCTCCAGGATTCAACAATAATAATGGGAATGTTGGTGGAGTGTTTAAACGATTTGGTAATGGATCGCATGCTGGAGTTTCGCCTCACGTCCATCAGCCAAATGTTAATATTGCTCCGAATGGAAATGTTTATGGTAGTGTAGGTTCAAAAACAGTAAATGGAGGTGTTACCTATCCCACACCTAAAGATGTTAAACAATTATATGAATATATAGAGAATGGGAAGTATCATTAATTATGAATGAAAATTTTGATTGTACCCAATTTGTTACATTTACATATTCAGAAAGTCCGACCGCTCAAGATATAATCGCATCTTTTGAAAAGCAAGGATTTACGTTGATTGAAAAAAATTTTATTCGTAAAGCGAAAATTATTTTTTTTAGTGATTATATAGAAAATAAATTTTATGAGCTGAAGAATGATAATTTTATGGGAGAATTTGAGGATTGGGTGGAAAAGGATAATCCTCCGAATACCATAATAGAATTTATACAAACACTTAAAGAGTGGATGTATAAAATAAATGTGTCTCATTTTAAAGTTTTTTTAACATCATATGCAGAATTAAATGGGAATACTTCTTGCCGCGCCATAAAAACTCCATATGATTCTTTGTTAAATGAACTGTTTAAAATGTCAAACTATTATTATGGAAAACATTATGACAATATGATTATTGATATTTTGTTATAATTAATCAAATACGAAACAAAGTTGAGATTTTAAAAATTAATATCTAAAGTTGCTCTTGAGCTTGCGTATGTAAAAGTACGCAAGCTCTTTTTGTATCATAATGAAAATATAAGGAAGAAAATTATGATTTTAAAATTTAAATGACTGTGTCTGACAGCAAAATATCCATAACCTTCGTTTGATTTTAAATTGAACGGAGGTGAAAAAGATGGATAAACGCAAGCTTTGTGTTTACGATACAATGTCAGGAAAATACACGGATGTTGAGGTTACAGATGAGATATACATACACTACAACAGAACACAATGGAATATTGATGATAATGATGATTCGTTCTTTAAACATGAAATTCAGTTTTCAGCATTGACAGGCGGATTGAATGATGCATTTGAAAATTTTAAGGAATTTAAAACAGAATATGACGAAACCGAGAAAAAGGCAGTACATAAAGTGCTTGTAAAAAGACTTTATGACTGCCTTAATTTTTTGCCCGAAAATGATCGTAAACTGATTCAAATGATATTTTTTGAAGAAAAAACGGAAAGAGAGTGTGCTAAAATTTATGGTGTAAATCAGAAGAATATAAACAAAAGAAAGAAACAGATTTTATGCACTCTTTACAAACTTTTGGTTAAATGAAAATTTTATGGGTATCAAAACCCTTACATCTACCC
>SVNU01000137.1 GCA_015066715.1 Ruminococcus sp.
CGATTGTGGCAAACGCAGTTGGAGCTACGAGAACGTTGATACCGGGAACAAGTAAAGCAGTGCCTGTAAGGAGTGTGCCAACCGCACCGCCGATAATACCACCAAGGGATGCACCTGCAAATCCGTGTTCAAAAATCTTACTCATTATAAAGCCCTCCTTTAAATTAAATCGGGTCAATTAATAAACTTTGCTTTTTAGTTATTCTTCGTCTGTGATTAACCATTCAAGATCTAAAAACATAATTAACACCTCACTTTCTTTTTTACTTTTATTTTATAATTTTAAATCTGCTTATATAATTTAATTAGGTTTCACCTCCTTCCTGTACTTTTATCATTTGTTATGCTGCTTTCTTTTCAAACTCCTTTGCCAAAATCCAGCCCAATGTTTCGGTTAAACTCGCAGCTGTTGCGGCATTCACAATATTTCCCGCTATAGGTATCCAACCTATAATTACCTGACTTGCCGCTCGACCTACCATAGAAGCTGCCGCTGATCCGATTGCCGCTTGAGCCGCTCCTTCAGAGAGTTCAAGGCCAAATACTTTGGCAAGACCAATTGCCATTGCGCACTGAATAGGTGTAATAATTGCGTTATCACTACAAGGGAGTTGTGCCAGACCAGCGCCTGCAGCACCTGCTGCTACACTTGCGCTATGTATGATTGCATTACACTTGATAGTTTCGTTTTCCTTCATATTTGTTACCTCCGTATTCAAATTTTTATTATTGTTTTGAAAACCTTATCGGCTTTCCTTTTATAATTTTATTATATCGCACTTTGAATTTTTGTTGTAAAAATCATTTTACACCTTAGTTGTTGTTATTTACAACTGCGATTAAAATCTCAGCCGCACATGTAATTACTGCTTTTAAGATTGCTCCTGTCATATTATTATCTCCTTTCCTTTAATATCATTCTATTCACCATTTAATAATCGTACCAAAAGGGCCCGAATTTTCCAACTCTTCTTTTTCGGGACATCTGCAATCAACATTGAGATCAATTTTTATTTTCATATGCTCACCTCCCTTCTATGATTTAAGTGTATCATATTTTAAATTTATGTTGTAAATCTTATTTTACCTTTTCAATTCTTGTTATTTACAACCGATATTAATATCCTAGCTGTACATGTAATTATTGCTGTTAAGATTGTTCCTATCATATTATCACTTCCTTTCCTTTGATTTTAGTTTATCACATCTGTTGATTCACTTGTAAAATTCGTTTTACCTTTTATCCTCAATTATCAATTTGTATTTCTTGGTGTAATTACAATATAGCATATTTATGTTTGCATCTTGTAAAAATGAATTTACAAAAATATAACACCTGTGAAAAACACAGGTGTTACGAGGAAGGAATTATATCTGAAACGTTTTTGTTTTGTTATGATTACATTATATCATATAGTAAATAACAATCGACAGTTTCGGTGCTTTATCAACGCTTTGCCAATGAGTGATTTTACACTAACTCATAAGTAAGTGAATTTTAAAGTAGCCTTTAAAAAATGCTGTAATACTTATTTCAGTTTATTTTTTATTGTGTCATTAAAGAGAAAGTTGTTGTTAGCTTATAAAAAAACAAAGTTAAATTATGCTCACCCTTGCACTTTCCCATCATTTGTGATATACTATAAACAAGAAATTCAGAACGGAGGCAGAGGAATGATTGATTTTCAGAGCATTGAAAAATACCGCGAAAATAACCGAATTGAAGCGAAGAAAGCTCTCGGCGGACTTCCGCACAGTATATGGGAAACCTATTCCGCTTTTGCCAACTCCTTCGGCGGAGTCATTCTGCTTGGCGTTGAGGAACATCCCGATAAATCGCTCCACCCTATAAACCTTCCCGACCCTGAGGATATGGTTGCCGAGTTCTGGAACAATATAAACAATCCTAAAAAAGTCAGCGTAAACATTCTTTCCGACAGAAATGTTACCATTCATGAGGTAAACGGCAACCGTTTCATTTCAATAGAAGTTCCTCGTGCAAGCCGAAGCGACAAGCCTGTTTATATTGACGGCAATCCCATGACAGGCTCTTACCGCAGAAACGGCGAGGGAGATTACAAATGCACCAAGGACGAAATTCACGCTATGACCCGTGATGCCTCGGTCAAGACGCAGGATATGCTTGTGCTTGAAGAAATGGGACTTGATGTTTTCGACTACGACAGTGTCCACCGCTATCGTATCCGAATGAAGAATTACCGTCCCGGTCATGTATGGGAGGAACTGGACGACGCAGATTTTCTCTATAAGCTGGGCGCAATCGGAAGAAGTGCCGACGGAAAAATGCATCCCACGGCAGCAGGTCTGCTGATGTTTGGTTATGAATATGAAATTGTAAAGGAATATCCGCACTACTTTCTCGACTATCAGGAACAGCTTGACAGTGACACTCGCTGGACAGACAGAATTGTTTCGTCATCAGGCGACTGGAGCGGAAATATCTATGATTTTTATTTCCGCGTTTACAATAAAATTGCTCAGGATGTGAAAACTCCGTTTAAGCTTGAGGGCGGTGACAGGATTGACGATACACCTGTTCACAAAGCTCTGCGTGAGGCCCTTGCAAATTGTCTTATCAACGCCGATTATTATGGCAGACAAGGTATTGTTATTATTAAACGCAAGGATAGCTTCAGCTTTTCCAACCCGGGCAGCTTCCGTATCGATATTGAAACAGCCAAAAGCGGCGGTATCTCCGACCCAAGAAATGCGGCGCTTATCAAGATGTTCAATATGGTGGATATCGGCGAGCGTGCAGGCAGCGGTATTCCTAACATCTTCAATGTATGGAAGAAACAGGGCTGGCCTGCTCCCGAAATCAGCGAAAATATTGAACCTGAAAGAATTACGTTATCGCTTGAAACTCAAAAAACAAGCGACAAAAAACAAGCGATAAATACAAGCGATAAAAAACAAGCTGCTAAAACAGCGGTATACAAAGAAACTATTATTTCCTATTTAACCGAAAATGTTACAGCGAAAAGCTCCGATATTTCATCTCTTATAGGAATAAGCATTCCCAGAGCAAGAGCAATATTGGCAGAAATGACTGAAAATGGAATAATCATTGCCGAGGGTGCTAACCGCAACCGCGTTTATAAATTGAAAATGTGACATTGTAAAAACGACAGGGATAACCGATGTGTTATCCCTGTTTAATTTATTACACCAATATTTATAATCAAAAGCAGAGATTAATCTCTGCTTTTTCTTTTTACTAAGAATTATTCTTCTTTGCCCTGAAACAATTACTAATAACCAAATAATTCAGCGAAAGTCATCGCTGTCGGTTTGATTTTAAAGCTTTGCTTTTTAAATTTAAAGAATCGAGGTGATAACAATGAACAATCTGATTAAAGCCATATATTATGGCGATATTCCTCCTTTGTGGGAGCTTGATACCCGCACGGCTGAGTACAATGAAAAATCTAAGAAAATGCAAAAGATCTGGGAAGAAATTGTTAAAAAATTTCCTGATACCGAAGAGTTGCTTGAGGAATACAAAGGCGCACATTATGAGGCTGGGAGTGTTATGAATTTTCAACAGTTCCTTCTCGGAATGAAAATCGGTTCTCAGCTTATGATTGAGCTGTTGCAGCCCATTGAAACAAATAATATGAAAGGGTGATTGATATGAACATCACAAATAGCAACCATAAGGGATTCATCGATAATCCCGATGAAATCGAAAAAATTGTAAAGGCACTTGCCGATACTCCTGTATCTTGGTTAAAGTGTTCGCGTAAAGAAGCAATTTTTGCCGCACTTGCTGAGTTTATGACGGACGCCGGTATGGATGCCGAACGTAAAGACGAGGTTACTTACTCTGAGGCTTTGATAATGATGGACGGTATAGTAACAAGCGGAATGTATGAATACAACGGCAGAGACTGGTGCCGTAATATGAGGTATAATGCGCTCGCACATTTGCTTAAAATGCTAATGTGTGAACGTAAGCTTAATATTGTTGTGCACGCATTTATGTCCATTACAGTGAAAAGTTATCTCTGCTATCTTGCTGGAAAAATTGGGCTCACAGGTAAGAATAAAGAAATACTTTACGAAACATTTCGGTTAAATGTTGAAACATACATAGGCTATTCACTGAATCCCAAAACAACAATCGAGATGCTACTTACAAATCTTGACCACTTTCAATCTCGTTGCTGGCTTCCTGCTGAGCCTATAGAGGAGTTTGAAAAAATGATAAAGGACAGCTATATCTGCCTGTATATGATAATGCTTGAATATTACAAGAAAGCGTTTAAAGAAGAGTTTAATCTCGAAAAGTTGCAGGAAAAATACAAAAAATAAAGAAATGAGGAGGCATCTTTCGATGCCTCCTTTTGCGGCGTTATAACAACGCCGTCGGGTTACTTGTTAGTGATATTAGGACTTGTGACAGACCGGAATCATAAGCTTTGAGTATCACTTTTATATATGGTTCATTGTTAGTTCATCAGTGAATCTGTCCTTTCTTGTTGAGGCGGTGTTATATCAACACCGCCTTATTTGTTAATATGGCAATCTGTATTGCGAATACCGCGGATTTGCAAGTCTGGAAAGCCATTTTACATATACATTCGCATAGCGGTGAAATCCATGCCGCTCAAACTCAGTCGGAGTATCAGAAGATACTCTTGTAAAACAAAAATGAAAGGTAATAAATAACATGTAATTAACTGACATTAAAATCCGTAAACTCTTTGAGGAAGAGAACAACAGACTTAAAGCTATCATCTCCGTCACCATTGACAACTGCCTCGCCGTTCATGACATCAAAGTTGTGGAAGGCGACGATCGCTTATTCGTCGCAATGCCAAGCAAAAAAGATGAAAACGGCATATTCCGCGACATTGTGCATCCGATTGACGCAGATGCCCGCAAGGAAATCGAAGACGACATTCTGTGTGAATATAGAAATTATCTTGAGATTCACAGAATCAATGATGAATTTGTCAGCTGTTAAGCCTGATACTGAACAAACGGGAGTTTCACTCCCGTTTTGCTTTTTATAAAATTAGGAGATAAAAAATGAGAATAACCAAAACAGTCATTGACCAACTTATAAATGACGGTACCGACCTGAAAGCTTTAGTAACTATAGTAATTGATGACGCATTGACGATAACCGGCATCTTAGTGATGGAATATTACGATGGTCAACATCATTTAGTGATGCCCGGCTGGTGGGATCAAAACGGAAAATACAGCGAATTCCTTCACTTAGCCGACAAAGAAGTATACGAATACTTCCGCACTGTCATCCTGACCGCATACAAGAATCATAAGATTCTTGACGATATCTACGATTTGCCTGAAGGATATAAAGGAGGTTAAAACAGAATCCCGTAAACTGTATAAAATTGATATGCACCCCAAAAGTTGGACACTTTTGGAGGTGCATATTTTTATGGGCAAAACAGGAAGAAAAAACAAAAAATACTCGCCAGAATTCAAAATATCTGTTATAATGGATATGCGAGAACATGG
>SVNU01000138.1 GCA_015066715.1 Ruminococcus sp.
TATGTCAAGCTTTAAGATACATTCCTTTCCGATATGGGGGGAGGCGTTGTCAAGAAGTGATTTTCCTTTACAGTAAGCAGTCGAGTACTCCGAAGTCTCAATCTGATAAAGATAGCGTTCAAGAATCCCCCGCTGTACATTCTTAAGCAGATTATTAGGAACGCTGAGAATACGATTTCTATGACCTCTGCCACGATGTATAACGACTGTGTGATAGTTTTCGTATTTACTGTCTCTGCGTTTTTGACGTGACTTACGATTGTTGCTGAGCATATACAGTTTATTTATGGGAATTTCAAGCTTGCTGGCAACAGTTAAAACGTCAGTATCAGTCAAATTTACTCACCACCTAAAAATATAATAACAGCTGCCGGCACAAAAGCATTCAAATGTTTCGGAGCCGAATTCCTATTAACGAAGTTAATTTTGATTCGGTGGAGAAACTTTTGATTCTGGACTTATTCCTAAAAATCCCCACGGCGACTCGCCGCAGTAATGCATTGCAGATGCATTTGCAATATCGCTGCCGACAGCTGTTCATATTAAATATATATATTTGAAAAACAATATTTTAAGTATCTACTTTACAGGAGTACATGTTGCATGATCTGTAAGCAGGAGTATCAATTCCTTGCTTTATACATCTGCATTTCGCAGTATTCTCATAATACCATCGTTCGCGAATATGCGGAAAAATATAATTACAGGTAGGATCCCACCAAAATTTGCAAAATGCACATATCTTAGTTCCGTTAATATTTACTACAACTCTACTCATAATTAAAAATTGTTACTTCAATTGCGACCATTTTATAAATTTATTAGGGGTACAAAGACACGGCTGCTGCGGAAATGTCTGTGATTTTTTCATGGTGCATAGAGCTGCTTTATTATCTCTGCTTGTTGCAGCGGAGCCATTGTATGTAACGCTTCTTGAGCCTGTCCAGTATTCACAGGCTACGCATGTTTTTTCACCACAATTCGGAAATGTGGTCACTGCTCCGTTTGGTCCTATTTGCATAATATTGCCTCACTTTCATTTAATATGCTTCATTTAACAATTCCGTCTTTTGTTTATTGAAATTCGGAAGTTCACGTTTTTTAGTCAAAAAGATTAAAGCTACTTTTCCGATTTCCTTTATGATATGTGATAATTTTGAACCTTCCTGTGGTTCTTTAAGCAGACCGCTGACTACACCGATAACAAGTGCCCCTTTTGCTCCAAATACACAAACCACTGTTTCTTGAATCTCCTGTATCGCTTCTTGACCGTGCTGCTCCCACATTGCACCGAATGTTGATATTGCAGTATCCTTCACTTCAATCAAAGCTTCCGTCATAGTTTTACGACCGCATATAACATCGTCGAAAGCTGTGAGACTTTCGACAGTTTCATGTGCGGTTGCGGCTATAATAGAGAAAGTCGATGGAGGAACAACTCCGCTTTCTTCAGCAATAGCAAGACCTGCTGAAACTGCTACTTTCAAGCCTGATACTGCACCCTTTTCAAGAGAAAGCTTTATAAACTCGCTATCCTCAAAAACAGCAGATACACCTTCTTCAGATGCTTTCAGAAGCACATCAGAAGCTATTTCACGCATTCCGGCTAAGCCTGCTTCAATTGCAACACCTTTGAGAGTGTCTTTAAGCTTGTAGTCATTCCATTCTTCATCGTCGAATTCTTCATTAGTGTCAATTACATCAATGATATCCATTGAATCATTATAAGAACAATTGGCTGCATTGATACCATTTAGAAACTCGGCGGCTTTTCGGGCTTTTGATCCATTGCTTCCCGGTTCTTCCATAATATCAGAAGCCAGCCAGTTTTCAGCTGATTGACCGTTTTCTAAAGCCTCATTCATAGCAGCTTTCTTCTCTTCCATAAGGTCGAGAGTGCGGATTACTTCTGAAGATATTGAATGTATTTTGTCTAAGGATTTATCAGGCAACTTTTCTCCCAAGTAACCCTGCAGCCATTCCACAGGAGATTTTTCACCTGAATGAGCTGAATAATCGGATATAGCGTCACGAAGGATTTCTGTTAGTTTTGAAACGCCCATTATATTCACTTCCTCTTATTAATATAATTTATATTAGCATTTTTAAGTTAACATATAATCATCACAAATCAAGTATCCCCAAAATCCCTGTTTTTTTCTTTGCTTCTTTATGCCCATATTTTGCCGCTGATTTATACCACCTACGAGAAAGGGATTTATTTTGTAAAACACCGTAATAACCATTTTCGTATATTAAGCCAAGCTGATACATAGATTCAACATGTTCTTGTTTGGCAGCTTGTACAAACCAAGAAATAGCCAAAGACGCATTTTTATTTTCCTTGTAAAGCAAACCTGTCATATACTGAGCTTCTCTATGTCCTTGGTTTGCAGCTTTTTCAAACCACTCCAAAGCATTTAATTCGTTTTCATTAAAACCAACACCACATTTAAGAGTATGGTTTATAGCATTAATGTTATTAAAAATATTATCAAATATATCATTCATCCTCATCCAGTAAATAAACAATCCCATTTTATATTGTGAAGCAACATAGCCTTGCAAAGCTGCTTTTTTATACCATTCAATAGATTTTTCCTTGTCTTGTGTTACCACATCACTTTCGAACCACTCCCCAAGACGATGTTGGGCGGGAGCGTATCCCTGCAAGGCAGCTTTTTCATACCATTCGTACGCTTTATCTTTATTAAAATCAACGCCCAAGCCTTTGTAATATAGATTGCCGAGCGAAAATTTGGCTGGAACAAATCCCAAAACTGCCGCTTCTTTTATATATGAAACACCACTTTCCTTATTATCATAAGAATAATTGCAAAGATAGTCACCATATTCAAACTTTGCAAGAATATCTCCGGAATCAGCCAAATCTTTAAGTTTTTCAGCATATTCTGAAAATATCTCTCTTTTTTCAAAATCATACTTACAACAATGATATGCATAATTCATCATTGAAAGAGGTTCGCCAAGCCCATTGGCACAATTAAGCAATTCATAACATTTATTCAGATCTGCTTCAACACCTGAGCCATTTTTATAAGCCATTGCAAGCATATACAATGCTCGTGGATCGTTGTTTTCTGACTCTATTTCAATATAGGGAATAGCTTCGTCAAAATTATTATTAATATACAGAGCTTCTCCTTTTGATAAATATTTCGTTGCTTGTTCATCAAAACGAACATTCTTAAATATAATATCTGCCTTATTATACTCATATACAAGTTTTTCTTTTTCGAGAATCACAAACGGATTATTCAAGCCGATATAGCACACATTCTTCTTGTTAAATGGAATTTTAAACTTTTCACCGAAAAGAAACACTCTTTCAGGATTTTTATCAAGAATATCAAAAAGCTCATTTTGATTCATAGCAACGATATCAATATTGCTTAGAATTTCCTTGTCATCTGTAAAAGCACTCAATATTCTTGATTTTTCATTGCGACGCTGAATAGATTTAAGATCTGTGGAATCTTCTTCAGACTGATAATCCACTTCAAGTATATTACAAAGCTTAGCGTTCAGATCGGTAGTATCCACAGACAGTGCTGATACTGTCATCGCTTTATCATCATAATATCGATCAGCAAGCCATGTTGTGAGCCTTCCATCTGCAAAGTATCCAAGTACAGATTCAAGATCGAAGTTCTCTTTCAGTTCGTCCAATGTACGAACCTCGGCTCCGTTTTTCATCTTTAAAGGAAACTTAATTTTCTTTGCCATATGTAAACCTCCAGTTATTTCGACGCACTCTTAAAGTGTCTATCTTCATATTCTTTTGAGAGATTGGTAAGAGCTTTCTTCATTATTTCTGACAATGAATGAGTATTTTCTATAGCTTCGCTGATATGGTTTGTTGTAAGGACGCCGCTGCCATCAACAAAAGCGTTTTCAACAGCGTCGATAACAACACCCTCAACGTCAGCTCCACTGTATCCTTCGGTCTTAGAAACAAGACTGCTGATATCTATGGATGCAAGATCCTGTTTTCTGCGTTTTTTGATATGAATTTCAAAAATTTTTTGACGCTCCTCTGCTTTAGGCAAACCTACATAAAATATCTCATCGAAACGTCCTTTACGCATAAGCTCAGGAGGAAGCTTGGTAATATCATTGGCAGTAGCAACAACAAATGTTGCGCTTGTTTTTTCCTGCATCCAAGTAAGGAACGTACCGAACAATCGGACTGTAACCTCATTTCCGCTTCCGTTCACTCCAGCAAAAGCTTTTTCAAGCTCGTCAATCCAGAGTATACAAGGTGATATAGCCTCTGCCAAAGCAATTGCTTTTCGCATATTTTCTTCAGATTCGCCAACGTATTTACCCATTATTTTACCCATGTCAAGTCTGAGCAAAGGGACCTCAAACATCTGAGCCGTTACTTTTGCACAGAGAGATTTTCCACAGCCGGGTACTCCAGCGATTAATACGCCTTTGGGCATATTTACACCAAACGCTACAGCCTTATTTATTGATTTGAAAACTTTTGACTTTTTGTCAAGCCAGCTTTTAAGATTTTCAAGTCCACCGATATCATCAGGGCGTTCTTTAAGAGGTATCATCTCAAGAATTCCCGACTTCATTATCATCTGCTGCTTCTGATCGAAAATAAGCTTCAAATCACTTCTTGTAAATACACCATCATCTGATAGAGCAAGCGAAAGCAGATTGTCGATCTCAAATTCAGTAAGTCCTTTGAATGCTATTGACATTTCTTCAAGCAGAGAATCTCCTATTGATACCTTTTGTTCATTAGCAAAATTAATAATCTGATTTTTGATTTCATTCTGATCAGGATAGTCCATTTCAAGGATTGTAATGAACTTTTCAAGTTCCTTAGGAAATTTTAATACAGATGAAATTATGATAACTGACGCCTCAAGTCCCTGAGAGATTTTAAGTGCAATTGATTTAAGGCAGGTTATAACGACCGGATCTTCAAAGTATAAATGAGCATCCTTAATGACCAAGAATTTTCTATCAAGTTCATTATTAGCACAGTGACGTCGAAGCGTATCAGCCAGACTTGAATTTTCAATCAGAGTTCTTTTTGTCTTGAAATCACAAAATCCTTGCGAACCGTTCCATTCCAGTCCTTTTCGTCCACCCATAACTGATGATATAATCTTATCAACTTTTGTTTCCTCAAATGAATTAATATAGATTATCGGGAACCCGGAATCTATATAAGAATTCAGCGCTTTATAGATTTGCATTTCTTATTCTCCTTTATTACTGCCTCCGGAAACGGAGGTATTTTACTTTTACTTGCCCGACATTTAGGACATGGATCTGTGGTGCATTTGATTACGCCGAGCTTATATGGGCATTTAATACATTTCAGCAAAATTTCATCTCCAATTACTTATTGATTATAATTACTTTTAAAAACTTTTCTTATATTATATCAATATCAGAATAATCCTATGATTTCAGCTATATCAGGTGATTTACAAGAAATGCAGACCATAATTCTGACTGCAAATA
>SVNU01000139.1 GCA_015066715.1 Ruminococcus sp.
ATTTTTCTTTCTAACTTAAATTAGTATTCGTACTTTCTTGCTTGTGCAAGAAAGATACCAAAGAACACACAAACTTTCTTATAAAAAGAAAGTTTGAACAAAGAAAATTGAAGCGTCATAATTTAAAATACAATCATACTGTTTCCCATTAAATGAACTACCATACCCGATAAAAAGCAAACTGTTGCAGATAGTCTGCATAAAACGCAGTTCTCCCCGCAAATTAAGCTATAGCTTGAGAAAGTCTGCAAGTTTATTTTGAGCTGCAACCATTTATAAATGGAATTTTAACTATATAATTATGAAGTTGACAGGTACAGGGAAACATTATTATTTAAGTGACAAATTCATGCATAGAATTTTTTCTTTTTGGTCAAGCTTTTTCTGTTTCGAAGAAAAGAAAAAGCTTGTGCATTTCTTTGGTTCGTTTCTTTGGGCAAACAAAGAAATGAACAGAAAATTTAAAAAATAAATATAAACATATATTCTTAATAAAATATGCGGAGTTAATTTTAATATATAAGTAAACTAAAACGCAATATGGGTCCAGCGTCACGCTGGTAAATATAAATTTATCTGCCTACGAAAATTTCACACATACACAACTCAACTACTTGTAATTTCACCAAAATTATGTTAAAATATATTTATCAGTTTTTAATGGAGATTTACATAATGGTTAATTTTGATAACGAATGGGACGAACTGTTAAAGGACGAATTTAAAAAAGACTATTATCTTCGTCTGAGACAATTTTTAATACAAGAATATAAGACACAGCGCATATTTCCGGGAATGTATGACATTTTCAATGCGTTTAAGTATACATCTTACAACGATGTAAAGGCTGTTATAATAGGACAGGACCCTTATCACGGTGTCGGACAGGCCCATGGACTATGCTTCTCGGTGAAAAAAGGGGTTGCGCCTCCGCCGTCCCTTGTGAATATTTTCAAGGAAATAAAATCAGATGTCGGTATTGACAACATGGGCAAACACGGAGAGCTTACAAAGTGGGCTAAAAACGGCGTTCTGCTTTTAAATAACGTTCTTACTGTCCGTGAAGCTCAGGCAAACAGCCACAAAAATGCAGGTTGGGAACAGTTTACGGATAATGTCATAACGCTCCTTGACAAAAGAGAAAAACCGATGGTTTTTCTTCTCTGGGGCGCAAATGCAAGAGCAAAAACAAAAATTATAAAGAATCCGAATCATCTTATTCTTACATGTGCCCATCCAAGTCCTTTGTCAGCTTATAACGGATTCTTCGGCTGCAGGCACTTTTCCAAAGCAAATGAATTCTTAAAAGCACATGGTATAAATGAAATTGACTGGAGTATTGATTAAATAAGGAGACAGAACAATGAAAATCAAAAAAATGTTTGACAAGGGAACAGTATTTTCCTTTGAAATTTTTCCGCCAAAAAAGACCTCCCCTGTTGATACAATATATAAAACCCTTGAGGAGTTAAAAGGGCTTTCGCCTGACTTTATCAGCGTAACCTTTGGCGCAGGCGGCAGCTCGAATAATAACGCATCTATTGAAATTGCACGTAAAATCAAACAGGACTATGGTATTGAATCGGTTATTCATCTTCCGTGTATAAATTACACAAAGGATGAAATGGTTGATATTTTAGGCGAGCTTATAGATAACGGCATAACAAATATTCTTGCACTCAGAGGGGACATAATACCGGACATCCCTCCGAAACAGGACTTCAGATATGCAAGTGACCTGATAACATTTATTAAAAAATACGGCGATTTCGATATTGCAGGTGCATGCTATCCGGAGGGGCATATTGAAACAGAAAACATCGTGAATGATGTTTTAAACCTCAAGAAAAAGGTTGATGCAGGTGCAGAGCATCTTATTTCACAGCTTTTCTTTGACAATGATTATTTTTATTCTTTCCTTGAAAGAACCCAGATCGCAGGCATTGATGTTCCGATTGAAGCGGGAATTATGCCTGTCACAAGCAAGAGTCAGATTGAAAGAATGGTGTCAATGTGCGGTGCAAGTCTGCCTCCTAAATTTTCAAAAATGATTCAGAAGTATGAGCATTCTCCGGAAGCGCTCCGTGACGCAGGTATTGCTTATGCAATTGACCAGATTGTTGACCTCGTTTCAAACAATGTTGACGGTATTCATCTTTATACAATGAATAATGCATATGTTGCAAGACGAATCAGTGAAGCTGTTGAAAGTATTATAAGGAGCAGTAAAAAGTGACGCTGACAGCTGTTGACAAGACGCAGGCTTTCCGGTATATGGGGTATGGGGATGAAAACATACCTGAAAACATAAGAACGCTTACAGATGCATGCGAAAAAAGGCTTCTTGAAACAATAAACATTTCATTAAGCCTGAGAATATTTGATATTGAGTTTACAGATAGTGGTGTTCTTTTATGCGGCAGTAATTTTCTGATGCAGGGAAATGATATAAAAAATCATCTTAACGGCTGTACTAAAGCAGCCTTGCTTTGTGCAACTCTTGGAACAGGGGCAGACAGGCTTATAAATCAGCTTTCAGTTTCGGATATGACAGAAAGCTTTATTACCGATGCTCTTGCAAGCGCCGCAATAGAACAGGTATGCGACAAAGCGGAATTGCAGATAAAGGACAAGCTTCCTGATATGTTTATGACATGGAGATACTCTCCCGGCTACGGTGATTTTCCTATAAGTCAGCAGCAGGAATTTTTAGCGGTGACAAACGCATCAAAAAATGCCGGAATTCATTTGTCGGAAAGTGGAATGCTGATTCCGTCAAAATCCGTAACAGCAGTTACAGGGCTTTCAGAAAAACCTGTAGCAAAGAAAAAACAAGGCTGTGTTTCCTGCAATATGTATGACAGATGCAGCTATAGAAAAAGAGGTGTTCGCTGTGAATTTTAAACAGCTTTTAGAAAAAGATTTTGTATTTCTTGACGGTGCTATGGGAACAATGCTTCAGGCGGCAGGTCTTGAAACAGGCGGTATTCCTGAGCTTCTCAATATAAGCCGCCCTGAACTTGTTGAAAGTATTCACAGGAAATATGTTGAAGCAGGTTCGGATATAGTTTATGCTAATACCTTCGGCGCAAACCGCTACAAGCTTCATGGTAAAAATGTTTCTGAAATAATTTCCGCAGCTATAAGAACTGCCAGAAATGCATGCGGCGAAAAAGCGCTTGTGGCGCTGGATATCGGCCCGATAGGACAGCTTCTTGAACCATCAGGAACACTTTCCTTTGAAGAAGCCTACGACATTTTCAAAGAACAGATTATCGCCGGAAAAGATGCAGATATTATAGTTTTTGAAACAATGACTGACCTTTACGAGCTTAAAGCGGCTGTGCTTGCGGCAAAGGAAAATTCCGTTCTTCCTGTTATGTGTACAATGACCTTCGAGGAAAATCTGCGTACATTTACAGGATGCAGCATTTCTTCAATGGCGCTGACTTTAAGTGGGCTTGGCGTTGACGCTGTGGGAATCAATTGTTCTCTCGGCCCGAAACAACTTGTGCCGCTTTGCGATGAGCTTATGAAGTGGACGGATTTACCTGTTATTTTAAAACCGAATGCAGGGCTTCCTGACCCTGTTACGAATAAATATGATGTATTGCCGGAGGATTTTGCGAAACAGATTAAAACTGCGGCAGAACATGGTGTGAAATTTTTTGGCGGCTGCTGCGGTACAACCCCCGACTACATAAAAGCGGTCAGAGCAGAGCTTGAAAACGTAACTCCTCACAGACAATCTGCAATAAAACAGGCAGCTGTGTGTTCTGCGTCAGATACAGTTCTTATAAATCAACCGAGAATTATCGGCGAAAGAATTAATCCGACAGGTAAAAAGTTGTTTAAGGAAGCCCTTAAAAACAATGATATGGGCTATATCTTAAATCAGGCTGTTGAACAGGTTAAGGCGGGAGCTGATATTCTTGATGTTAATGTGGGACTTCCGGAAATTGACGAAAAGGAAATGATGATAAAAACAATCAAGGCACTTCAGGGTATAACGGATGTTCCGCTTCAGATTGACTCGACAATTCCCGAGGTTATTGAAGCGGCACTCAGGGTGTACAACGGAAAGCCGATAGTCAACTCCGTAAACGGTGAAGACAAATCCCTTGAATCGGTTCTTCCACTTGTAAAAAAATACGGCGCAGCGGTTGTGGGGCTTACTCTTGACCAGAATGGTATTCCGCCGAAGGCTGACGAAAGATTTGCTATAGCAAAAAAGATTTTAAACCGTGCGCTTGAATACGGCATACCGAAAGAGGATGTTTACATAGATTGCCTTACTCTTACAGCTTCCGCTGAACAGGAGGCAGTTATGGAAACTCTCAAAGCACTTAAACGTGTCAAGGATGAGCTGGGGCTTAAAACGGTTCTTGGTGTATCAAATATATCATTCGGACTTCCGAACAGACCAATGATAAATCAGAATTTCCTTACAATGGCGATGACCTATGGTCTGGATTTACCGATTATCAACCCGAATATTGACGCTATGACAGGCGCTGTAAGAGCATACAAGCTTCTTACAAATATAGACAAAAACTCCGCAGAATATATTGCGGCATATAATGACACAGCGCCAAAGCCACAGATGGCAAATACAAGTGATATTTCCCTTGGATATGCCATTGAAAACGGACTCAGGGAAGCGAGTGCAGATGCCACAAGGAAAATGCTTGAAACTACCGATTCTATGACAATTGTAAATGAAACGCTTATTCCTGCGCTTGACAGAGCAGGTGAACAGTTTGAAAAGGGCAAGATATTCCTTCCGCAGCTTATTCTGACAGCCGGGGCGGCACAGGCAGCCTTTGCTGTTATACGTGAAAAGATGCTTTCTTCAGGTTCAGTGTCAATAAGCAAAGGAAAAGTCATACTTGCAACTGTCAAGGGGGATATTCATGATATTGGCAAAAATATTGTAAAAGTTCTGCTTGAAAATTACGGATATGATGTTATAGACCTTGGAAAGGATGTTCCTTGTGAAAAGGTTGTTGAGGCGGCAATAGAGCATAATGTAAAGCTTGTGGGACTGTCTGCGCTTATGACAACAACGCTTGGTTCTATGGAGCAGACTATAAAGCTTCTTCACGAGAACAATGTAAAGTGCAAAATTGTTGTGGGTGGTGCAGTTCTTACCCCTGAATATGCAAAGCAGATAAAAGCAGACTTTTATGCAAAGGATGCAAAGGAAACTGTCGATATAGCAAAACAGGTTATAGGGTAACTATTATTTTCATAATAAACAAAACCGGCAAAGGATAAAACCTTTGCCGGTCAGTTTGTCGAAAAAGTCTTTAAAGATTAAAATTTGCAAATTAAAAAGTTTCGGTCAAGCCTTTTCAAAGGCTTGCGGGGTTGAGGGGCAGCGCCACTCATCGCCGTCCGCAGACGGCGAAATGCC
>SVNU01000140.1 GCA_015066715.1 Ruminococcus sp.
CAGGTACAGGGAAACATTATTATTTAAGTGACAAATTCATGCATAGAATTTTTTCTTTTTGGTCAAGCTTTTTCTGTTTCGAAGAAAAGAAAAAGCTTGTGCATTTCTTGTGCTGTTTTATCATTAGCACAAGCGAAGCGAAGTGATAATGAATAAAAACAGCCATGCACAGCATTGGTTCGTTTCTTTGTGCAAACAAAGAAATGAACAGAAAGTTTGAAAACTAAATATAAATATATAATTTCAATATAATATGCGGAGTTTATTTTAATTTATAAGTAAACTAAATCGCAATATGGGTCCAGCGTCACGCTGGTAAATATAAATTTATTTTTTAGCATGCATAAGCCCTTTTGATATAAATATCAAAAGGGCTTTTTGTTATCTCAGTTCATCATTTAAACTAAAAACACATCCACAATAATTCTGTCTGTAAATATCATGTATGCGGCAAAGCTCAACCGAACGCTTATAGCCGTTTTTCTTTTTGAAGTCGGAAATAAGGTAGGAAATATCCAACTCCTGTTCAAGCTTTTCACCGGTTTTATTTATGTATATGGCATTTTTATGTGGGCTGACTGTAAGAGTTGTAGCAAAATAATCGGTTTTCAATTCCTTTGCTTTCAAAGCCGCCTGCTCCATTCTCATTTTAATACATACTTCACAGCGTTTGCCGCCTTCCGGTTCATTTTCAAGCCCTTTTACAGCTTCAAAAAATTCATCGGGAAAGTATTCTCCCTCAATAAGCTCAACATCGGAAAAAAACATTTTTTCAAGCACATCCCTTTGCGCCGAAAGACGTTTTTCATATTCCTCCTGCGGCTGAATGTTCGGATTGTAAAAGAAAAGCCGTACATTAAAATACTGTGTCAGATACTCCAGTACATAACTACTGCATGGGCCACAGCAGCTATGTAACAAAACCGACGGTTTTTCTTCCTTTTGCTCATGCATTTGTATTATCTTATCAAGCTCACGCTGAAAGTTTCTTTTATTTTCCATTGTTATATGTCCTCAAGAGATAATGTTGCCTTTGCATTAAGGCTTTCATCGCCTCTTTGTCCCGCAAGGAAGTTGAAATATCCCTGACATGCAATCATCGCCCCGTTATCACCGCAAAGGCTAAGCGGCGGAAGATAAAGACTATACCCTTTTTCGGCACAGGTCTTTTCAAAAATCCCACGAACACCGCTGTTTGCGGAAACACCGCCGGCAACAGCTATTGTATTGTACCCAAGTGCTTCAGCGGCAAGCATTGTCTTTTCGCACAGAATGTCAGAAATCGTTCCCTGAAGTGCTGCGCTTAAATCCTCTTTATTTATCTCAATGCCTTTTTGCTGTGAATTGTGCAGAAGATTTATAACAGCCGTTTTAAGGCCGGAAAAGCTGAAATCAAACTCACTGCCGGTAACCTTGGGGCGTGGGAGAGAAAAGGCATTTCTGTCCCCCTTCTGCGCAGCCTTGTCTATGTGTACACCACCCGGATATGGAAATCCCATAGCTCTTGCGCACTTATCAAAGCATTCCCCTGCCGCATCATCCCTTGTTCTGCCAACAACACGGAATGAAGTGTAGTCAAGTACCTCCACAATGTGGGAATGTCCGCCGCTTGCAACAAGACAAAGATATGGCGGTTTAAGAGTCGGATGCGCAATATAGTTTGCAGCAATATGTCCCGAAATATGGTGCACCGGTACAAGAGGCTTGCCGGATGCCATACAAAGTCCCTTGGCATAGTTTACCCCCACAAGAAGTGCACCTATAAGCCCCGGAGCATAGGTAACCGCTACTGCATCTATATCGTCAAGAGTTTTTCCGGCATCTGAAAGCGCCTTTTTTACAACACCGGATATATTTTCGCAATGACGTCTTGAAGCAATTTCAGGTACTACACCGCCGTATTTTCTGTGTTCTTCAATCTGTGTCGAAATTACATTCGACAGAATATTTGTCCCGTTCTCTGAAACAGACGCTGCTGTTTCATCGCAGGAGCTTTCAATTCCAAGTATATACATATCATTCACCTGTTTTAATTTTTTTCATCATCAGTACCCCGTTATCTCTCGGATTACTGTAATAGTTTTTTCTCAGTCCGTTTTTTTCAAAACCGTTCTTTTCATAAAAGCTTATTGCCACATGATTCTGCTCTCTTACCTCAAGAAAAATTTTTCCGGCATTTTCCTCCCTCAGAAATTTTTCAAGCGCTTCAAGAAGCATTGCTGCAACACCTTTTCGCCGTGATTTTTCCACAACTGCAATATTCAGCAGTTCAGCTTCATCAAGTACCCATGAACCATTTACAAAACCGATGATTTCACCGTCCTCAACCGCCTTGAATATTACAGTATTCTTATTTTTGAGCCAGTCGGAAAAACCCTTTTCTGACCATCCGTCAGGTATATATTTTTCTTCAATTTTAACAATTTCAGGTATATCCTCCTGACCAGCAATTAAAATATCAGCCCTTTGCCTCATACCAGCTTTCTCCCCTGTTTACATCAGCTGTCAGCGGCACTTTAAGTTCTGCCGCACTCTGCATCTCCTCTGACAGAATTTCAGAAGCTCTGTCAGCATCCTTAATATCACATTCCACAATCAGTTCATCGTGCACCTGCAAAATAAGCCTTGCATCAGGAACTTCCGCTTTAAGACGGTTATACACTTTAACCATTGCAATTTTAATAATATCAGCCGCACTTCCCTGAATAGGAGTATTCATAGCAATTCTCCTGCCTGCCGCCTGCATATTCTTGTTTGAAGCAGAAAGCTCCGGTACATATCTTTTTCTTCCGAACATTGTTGTGACATATCCGTCAGTCTTTGCTTTTTCAACTGTTTCATCCATAAATCTTTCGATATTCGGGAAATTTTTAAAATAATTCTTTATATATTTTTTGGCTTCATAAACCGTAACCCCAATATCCTTTGACAGTGAAAAAGCACCAATACCATAAATAATACCGAAATTTACCGCCTTTGCAGCGCTTCTCATATCATCCGTTACCATTTCCTGCGGAAGTCCGAACACCTGTGCCGCTGTTGATGCGTGGATGTCAGCGCCTGTTTCAAACCCGTTTATCATGACAGGGTCATCACAGATATGCGCAACTATTCTTAGTTCAATCTGGCTGTAGTCGGCGTCAAGAAAGACTTTTCCGTCAGCGGCTGTGAAAAATCTCCTCATTTCCCTGCCAAGCTCTGTTCTCACAGGAATGTTCTGCAGATTAGGTTCGGTTGAAGAAATTCTGCCTGTTCTTGTTTCGGTCTGCCTGAACACAGTATGAATTCTTCCGTCCTCCGACACGGTTTTCAACAATCCGTCTACATATGTTGAATTTAACTTTGTGAGCTTTCTGTAACGAAGAACAAGGTCGATAATCGGATTGCTGTCACGAAGCTCATCCAGTATTTCAGCAGTTGTGGAAAAGCCATGCTTATTCTTCTTTTTAAGCGGAACGCCCATATCATACAGTATATCACCCAGCTGTTTCGGAGAGGCAATATTGAATTCTGTCCCGCACATAAAATAAATCTGCTGCTGAGTACCTTCAATTTCATCCTTGAGCTGTTCTCCGAAGGATTTTACACCTTGCGCATTTACCTGTATTCCGGTATGCTCCATTGAAGCCAGAACCTCTGTCAGCGGCTGCTCCACCTCATACATCAGATAATCAAGTCCCTGCTTATTTACTTCCTTTTTCAAAACCTCATAAAGCTTCACAAGCGATACAAGCTCCGCATTTTCCTCCGCCTGCTTGAAATAGGGCGAATCATATCTGAAGCAAAGCTTTTCTATATTATAATCACTCGCAGACGGGTCAAGAAGATATGCAGCAATTTCACAATCAAAGCTTAAATTATTAAGCACTGTATTATTTTCAAAAGCAAAATGATAATGAAGCTTTGCGGCAAAAGTAATTTTCGGAATGCTTCCGCTTAGAATTTCAAGTATAAAGCCTTTGTTTTCGGTAGTGTACACTACACATTCCGCATCATTTTCAAATTCACATACGCTCATTCTGTCTCCGTTGAGCATATATACAACTCTTTCACCGCTTAGTATTTTATTCAGGGCTTCTTCGGTCATTTCCGCTGTTTTACATTTTATATCAACTGTTTTTGATTCTTCTTGCTCATGAACAGTTTCAGAAGCCTCAAGTCCGAACCTCGCAAGAATTTTAAACATTTCAAGTTCCGTTAGAAGCTGTGCAAGACGAACGTCATCACGTTCCTTTAAAATATAGCTGTCCGGATTTGTATCAACAGGAGCGTCAAGTACAATTGTTGCAAGCCACTTGCTTTCTTTTGCCGCTTCTCTGCCATTGTCAAGCTTTGTAAACGCACCCTTTGTAAGCCCTGCATTTTCCAGATTTTCATACAGATTTTCAATTGTTTTCCATTTGGTAACAAGAGTTGTAGCCGTTTTCTGTCCTATACCCGAAACCCCTGAAATGTTATCCGAGCTGTCACCCATAAGTGCCTTCAGATCGATAAGATAAATCGGTTCAAAGCCATAGTCCTCATAAAATTTATCGGGAGTATATATTATAGTTTCCTTTGTAGTCGCAAGATGAACAGTAACAGAATCATTTACAAGCTGAAGGCTGTCCCTGTCACCGGTTAAAATATGACATTCATTATCTGTATCCGCACACATTTTTGAAAGTGTTCCCAGAACATCATCCGCCTCATATCCCTCGCACTCAATAACCCTTACTCCCATTGCCGTTAAGATTTCCTTTATAAGCGGCATCTGCTGTGCAAGCTCCTCCGGCATACCCTTACGATTTGCCTTATAGGATTCCACCGCCTTATGGCGAAATGTAGGAGTTCTTAAATCAAAGGCAACAGCAACGCTGTCCGGTTTTACTGCATCAAAATTTTTGAAGTAAATGTTCAAAAAGCCAAAGAGCGCATTTGTGTAAACACCCTTTTTATTTGTCAGTGCACGAATACCGTAATAAGCACGGTTCATAATACTGTTTCCGTCAATTGCAAGTAATTTCATAAAAACTTCTCCTGTCATCAAAAATATATCTATACTATATTGCAGAATGCAAAAATCTGATTTTTACCATCGTGACGTGCCGGTATTTTATCAAGTCTTTGATTTGAATTGAAACACAGATGCCATTTGGGTGCTGACCCATGTCAGACTTACTTTAGCCGTAAATTTTATTTAATACATGAAGATTTGTTGCAAGAATAAATTTATATTTACCAGCGTGACGCTGGACTCATATTGCGGTTTAATTCACTTATAAATCAAAATAAACTCCGCATATTATATTAAGATTATATATTTATATTTAGCTTTCAAACTTTCTGTTCATTTCTTGCTTGTGCAAGAAACGAACC
>SVNU01000141.1 GCA_015066715.1 Ruminococcus sp.
CTTTTTTCTTTTCGAGAAAAGAAAAAAGTGTATGCATTCTTTTGTTACTTTTCTTGTGCAAGCAAGAAAAGTAAGGAATATAAACAGAAAGCTAAATATATATTTATCTTTTTATATATCCTAAAAATCCCTCATACGTCATTTACTGTATGAGGGATTTATTATCATATTGTATTTATTAATCCTGAACTATCTTTTCGCCGCATTTACTGCAGAACTTTGAATTTTCTTTATTTTCAGCACCGCACTTTGTACAGAAAACCTTTTTTGGTTCTGAATCAGTAGCTTCTGTTTTTTCAGAAACATCATTATTTGTCTTTTCTTCCGGTAAAGCATTTACTACCGGAGTTTCAGCCGAAGCATCCGCAGTAACTGCCGGTTCAGCAGGTTCAGATACTGCATTATCGGAAGCTTCAGGGCTGTCAGTAACAGCAGCAGGTTTTTTCTTCTTTCCGGTAACAAATGAGATTGAAAGAAGAATAAGTCCGACACCAAGAATAATTGCCGAAGAAATGATAAACGAACTTCTTATATAGCGGGTCAGCGCACCGCCAATGCTATTTTTGTCGAGGAGAAGCATTAACATAGATGCAGCAAATATCAGTCCTGAAGGAACCATAAGTGCAATACTGTATTTTGTCAGAGCGCTGCTCATTCTTCTTCCATTAAAACGATATACAAGAAGCCATTGCACGAGAACAACGACAAAGAGAATCTCAAGGAAGTTCAAAAACAGTAGCGAGAAATATGTCTGAATAAGTCCGCCTGTAAACCAGCCTGTCAGATAGTCATTGCAGAACTGGCTGAACTCATCAAGCACATAAAGGTCGTTTTTCAGTGCTTCCTTATCAGGCTCAAGGAAATTCAGACCTGCTTCGTTATACAAAAGCTCACTGTTTTCATCAATAAGATTTACAATATCATCAGAGGTAATAAATACCATTTCCCCTCTGTCCATAAAGAAATCCTGATATCCTTCTATTTTTTCAATTATGAATTCTTTTATAAAAGGTGCATTTAAAATATTGTCCACATTCTGAACAGTTATTCTTTCATCAGCAATAAATTCATCATGTATGTACTCATCAAGCTTAACCGTTTTGCCGTCATCTTTAATTTCGATTGAACACAAATCCGCCTGCTCAATTGTTGTTACAAGCAGATTCTTGTTTACGATATTTCTTAAAGATGCCGTCATTATAAAAGCAATTACGGAAAATACAAGAATAATTGTACATATAACCGAATTTACAGCTACACCCTTACCATGTGGATTCGGGGCTTTCTCCCCGCAGTCACATATTTCCTTTGCATATACCTTTTGTCCGCAATTTTTACAGATCATTGACCAAACCTCCGCTTTAAAAATCTTTTTTTATTATACCATTTAATCGAAATAATGTCAATAATCCAATAACACTTATTTGGCAGACTTTCAGTTAAGAATTACTACTCCTGCGTTAAGGTAGGTTGCAAATAACAGCCATATCAAATATGGAATGTTTATTAAACCTGCCGCTTTTGAAAGCCTGTAAAAAAGTACTGTCATAAGCGCTGCTGCAAAATCAAGCAGAATAATATCAATCAATGCCACTGTAAATAATTCAAATCTGAAGAAAATTATGCTCCATAGAAAATTAAAAAACAACTGAAGTGCGTAAATCTTCAGTGCATTGCTCCGCTTCCACTGACTGCCCTGTGAAACATGGACAAGATATGCGGATATTCCCATAACAGCATACAAAATCCCCCAGACTACCGGAAATATCCAGCCCGGCGGCGAGAACGGCGGTTTTTCAAGTGAAAGATAAGTCTCTGAAAAGCTTCCGCTCAAAAGTGCCGACAATACTCCTACAAGTTCGGCTGATACAATAAAAATCAACAGGTCGGTTATTTTTTTCTTTTTCAAAGCTGTCACACCTCTCATTAAATGTTACTATATATTCTATTAAAATTTTATAACATTTATTCATTGACAAGCATTTACATTTATTATATAATAAAATTGTATATTATTGATATATTTATAAAATTACAAAGGGGAAAGATATGAAAAGTATCAGAAAAAAAATAACTGCAATGCTGACTGCCCTCACAATCACCGCAGCAGCTGTGCCAGCTTTTACTATTGAAGCAGCTGATGCACTTGAAGTAAGAGATCCGTTTTATAATTACAGCAGCGGCTATAATTATTACGAATCCGAACATTTTCAGTTTATCTGGGGAAACAGCGGTGATGCCTCAAAGGTTACAACTGAATTTCTTGAAGGGAACGCCGAAAATCTTGAGGCCTGCTGGGATGTTTATATGAATAATCTTGAAATGGCTGCTCCTACGCAGTCTGTAAATGTAAGTCTCCGGGACGGCAAGGAATATAAAAGCAATATTTATATCTCCGGCACCGGTCTTTCGGGAATGACCGATGACTGGGCATATATGTCATATGACGCTGACGGATTTGCATACATGTTCTGCTGCGTTGATTCAATGCAGTATAATCCTCCGTCGTGGGTTCTTCCCCATGAATTCGGTCACGTTGTTACCGCACACCAGCTTGGCTGGAATACAAACAAGTATTCATATGCATGGTGGGAAGCTATGGGAAACTGGTTCAGGGAGCAATATCTGTACAGTGATTATTCAAATGATGAAACCGGTCATGGCACAGACTTTTTTGAAACCTACATGAAAAATCTTCATTTCACATTCCCATGCGGACGTGATTACTATGCAGCATGGCCGTTTTTACAGTATCTGACTGAAAATCCTGACAACATGGACGGTTATGGGACAGATTTTGTAAAAACAATGCTTCAGCAGGGACAGGTTGACGAGTACCCCTTTGACATGGTTGAACGTCTTGCAAACGCCGATTTAAAAGATACACTCGGAAACTTTGCAAAGCATATGGCTGCACTTGACTTTGAAAATGGTGACTCCTACAGGGCAAGACTTAACGAGCTTTTGTCTGCCGGAAGCTGGAACTGGCAGCAGATTTACACCATGCCTGAAACCACAGACGGCAAAACATATACAGTACCAACCGAAAGAGCACCTCAGTTTGCAGGTCTGAATATTATTCCTCTTGAGGTCAGCGGCAGTGAAATTTCTGTAAAACTGAAGGGAGAAACAGATATTAACGGTGCTGACTGGAGAGCCTGCATTGTTCAGCGTGCAGCAGACGGAACAGTAAAATACAGCGACCTTTTCTCAGATGGTGATACCTGTACTGAGGCTGTTATACCGAATCTGTCCGAAGCTTATCTTTCTGTAATTGCAACCCCTGATAATGACACGTATCTCAAAACCGGACTGCCTTACGGACCTGATTCCGAATTTGCCGAAACAAAGCACCCATTTACAGCTAAAGAGCGTTATCCTTACAGCATTGAGCTTAACGGTGCTGGAATAAAAACACGTACTGTATCAACAAGTGGTAATTACTGGGAAACATACAGTGCGCATCCAAACGGCGGCGGTCTTGTTTCAAGCAATGCACAGGTAGACTCAACAGTTTATGTCGGCCCGAATGCAAAGATTCTCGGCTCTGCAAAGGTGACAGGAAATGTCCGGATTACAGATTATGCAGTGGTGCAAGACAACGCATCGGTATCTGATAATGCAGTGATAGGCGGATATGCAATAATTGCTGAAAATGCTGTTATTTCAGGTAATGCACGTGTTGATGACACTGCTATGGTTATGGGTAAAGCAAATGTCAGTGGAAATGCAAAGGTAATTGAAAGTGCATGTGTTTATGGCGAATACAAAATCAGCGATTACGGCACTGCAAAGGGCACAGCATTCTGTATGGCAAACGGAAGTATTTCCGGACAGGGTGTCGTTGATGGTGATTACTATGATGACGGCGGTAAAACCGTTACCAAGGGTACAGCATATGGCTGGGTTTCACAGCAGAGCTACGTTGACGCACTTACATATACCGACAAGCTGATAAACTCATATGATTTCAGCGGCAGCAACAGCTTCTCATTCCCTGATAAATACAATAGTACCTATGGCGTTCTTGAAAACGGCGCCGTAACAGAAAGCGAACGAACAAGCGCCACAGATGTTCTTACTCTCAGTGGCAGCAATCAGTATGCAGTGCTCGACAGAAGCCTTCTTTATACACAGGATATTGATATTCAGCTTGCAGTACTCCCGAGAAGCTCTGAAGGCAGGCAGACGGTTCTTTATCTTGGAAATGAAAATGCTTACCTTTCAATAAGCATGTTTGGGGAAAACGATACTCCGGAGGTTATTTTAAACAATTCGGCTGACAGTATTACTCTCAGTTCAGATACTCCTGTTACACTTGGAGAATGGTCAGTTTTAAGATTTGTTAAAAACGGTAGTAATGCAAGGCTTGAAATCAACGGAGAGGTAAAAGCATCAGGCACAACCTCTGTTACACCTGACAGTATTGCTTCACACATTGTTTCGGGAACTGCCAATACTGTATACAGACTTGGTTCAGACTGCAATAATCAGAATAATTTCAATGGTTCTGTTGATTTTTTAAGAGTATACTATACTGAAGCAGAAGCGCCTGCTGAAACCTACAGCGGTAAAGAAGATATATCCGAACCTGTTGACGCTGTCACAGGAGACATAAACAGCGATGATAAAATAAATGTTTTCGATTATATTTTACTAAAACGTATTTTATGTACAAATGGTGAGGTTGATGCAAAAACACTTGCGGCATCGGATACAGATAATGATGGAAGTATCTCACTTAATGATATTATAATACTTAGAAAATTCCTCCTCGGAATAATTCCGACATTTAATGGGTAACAAAAATATTATTCTGATATAATAAATGAGTCCGGTATGTTTGAACCGACCTCCAAATCATAAGATTTTCGTCTGATTTTGGGAAGTCAATTCATTATTGCCGGACTTATTTTATTCTGTAAAACAACTAAATTTATATTTACCAGCGTGATGCTGGACCCATATTGCGGTTTATTTCACTTACAAATAAAAATAAACTCCGCATATTATATTAAGATTATATATTTATATTTAGCTTTCAAACTTTCTGTTCATTTCTTGCTTGTGCAAGAAACGAACCAAAGAACACACAAACTTTTTTCTTTTCTTGAAAAGAAAAAAGTCAGCAAAAAAGAAAAAATTCCTTACATGAATTTGTAACTTAAATAATAATGTTTCCCTGTACCTGTCAACTTCATAATTGCAAAGTTAAAAGTCCATTTATAGATGGTTGCAATTAAAATAGAATTTGTAAGTTCGAAATTTCAAGCTTTCTCAAGCTATAGCTTAATTTGCGGGGAGAACTGCGTTTTATGCAGACTATCTGCAACAGTTTGCTTTTTATCGGGTATG
>SVNU01000009.1 GCA_015066715.1 Ruminococcus sp.
CTGAATTCATCCACAGTTTTAAGTATTATTTTCTTTGTTCAAACTTTCTTTTTATAAGAAAGTTTGTGCATTCTTTTGTTACTTTTCTTGTGCAAGCAAGAAAAGTAAGGGATATAAAAAGAAAGATAAATATAAATTTAATTGTTTTTAATAAATCAAGTATAATTATGTAGCAGGTGATTTTTGTGACAATTATTTTAGTGTTTTGCTTCGGTCTATTACTCATGTTAGGTTTTTGTTACATAAAAAACAGAAAAAAGGTACTTTCAAGAGAGTATGTTTTAATATGTGACAAATCAGAGATTATTCAAGTATTAAGCAACCATGAAAGCAAAAAAGAAAACTTTTATACAAGACTTGTTTTAAAACATAATGGAACTTATAAACTTAATTGTTCTGCTTCTCATATGATGGACAGTGAATTTAATTTAAGTTTTAAGAATAATGGTGAAGCTGTAATTATGGTTGTTGTTCCATGTGACAGCCTTGCAGATAGTGGAAGTACCGAATGTAATTATATTATGAAGCTTGATAAACTTATGAAGCAATATGCAAAAAAAGCCTGAGAAATTTGATTTCTCAGGCTTTAATCATATTAGTTTTAAAAATGAAAAATTACAGTCCTTTAACAAAATTCACAATACCTATAACAAAAATAATAATTATCATAATAGGCAGAACCCATGTCATGTAGCCTTTCATAAATCTCTTTATTTTAAGACCCTTTCCGGCATTTGCTTCCGTCACATAATTATCCCAGCCCCATCCAATTTTCCTTGTACAGAAAAGTACAAATATAAGTGAGCCGACAGGAAGCAGAATATTGCTTACAATAAAATCTTCAAGGTCCATTATTGTTGAATTGCCGCCAAATGGCGTAATACTACTCAGAAGGTTGAATCCGAGTGCGCATGGAAGCGAAAGGATGAGCATTGAAATACCATTTAAAATACAGGCTTTTTTTCTGCTCCAGCCAAAAAGCTCCATAGTACTTGACAGAATACCTTCAAATACTGTAAGAACTGTCGAAAGTGCTGCAAATGACATAAATACAAAAAACAGGCTTCCCCAGAGTCTTCCTAAAGGAATGTTGTTGAAAATATTGGGAAGTGTTATGAATATAAGGCTCGGACCGCTGTTTACGTCAACACCGTATGCAAAACAGGCAGGGAAGATGATAAGTCCTGATGTGAGCGCCACAAAGGTATCAAGAAGCCCCACATTCAGCGCTTCTCCGAGAAGTGAACGTTTTTTGTCGATATAGCTTCCGAAGATTGCCATGCCGCCTACGCCAAGGCTGAGTGTGAAAAACGCCTGATTCATAGCCGAGACAATTACATTGGTGATACCTACCTTTTTAATGTTTTCAATATTCGGCATAAGATAAAAGCGGATACCTTCTTCACTTCCGTCAAGAAAGATACTGTTTATCGCAAGCACAATCATGATAATAATAAGCGCAATCATCATCACCTTGGTAATTCTTTCAAGTCCGTTTTTAAGTCCGAAGGAGCATACTCCAAAGCCGATAACAACTGTGATTGCCATACAGACTACCGTTATGAGGGGACTTTGCTGTACGCTTTCAAAGTGCTGTGTTATAGCTGCCGGATTTTTGCCGGCGATGTCACCCTTGGCTGTGGAAAAAAAGTAATACATCATCCAACCCGCTACTGTTGTATAAAACATCATAAGAAGATAGTTTCCGGCAATACAGATTTTTCCGTGATGATGCCATTTTGTGCCCTTGGGTTCGAGTTCCTGATACATCTTTGCGGCACTTTTTTGTGCTGCACGACCGATAGAAAATTCCATTGTCAGAATCGGCACGCCCATTACAACAAGGAAAAACAGATAAATCAGAACAAAGAGTGCGCCGCCGTTCTGACCTACCATGTATGGAAATTTCCATACATTTCCGATACCTATTGCACATCCGGCACTAAGCAGAATAAAGCCAAGACGGCTTCCGAGATGTTCTCTCATATCAGCCTCCGTTTTTCATGTTTTTCTTGAATTCAAGAAATTCTTCGTAAGTTCCCTGTCGGTCTATACAGCCATCGGGTGTAATTTCAATAATCCTGTTTGCAACCGTCTGCATAATTTCGTGGTCGTGGGAAGCAAAGAGAATAACACCTTTGAAGCTTTCAAGACCGTTATTTACCGCTGTGATACTTTCAAGGTCAAGATGGTTGGTAGGCTGGTCAAGAACAAGAACATTTGAACCGAAAAGCATCATTCTTGAGAACATGCATCTTACCTTTTCGCCGCCTGATAAAACATCAACCTTTTTGAATACGTCATCACCGGAGAACAGCATACGTCCTAAAAATCCACGCAGATATGTGTCAGTTTCATCTGTTGAATACTGTCTCATCCAGTCGATAATGGAAAGCTGACATCCGTCAAAGAAGCTGTTGTTGTCAACAGGGAAGTAGGAAGTGGAGGTTGAAACACCCCATTTGAATGAACCCTCGTCAGCCTGTTCCTCCTCCATGAGAATTTTAAACAGCATTGTTATAGCCTGTTCGCTTTCACTGATAAAAGCAACCTTGTCAGTTCTTCCGAGAGTGAAGCTTACATTGCTCAGAAGCTTTTCGCCGTCAACAGTTTTGGAAATGCCGTTGACAGATAAAATTTCCTTACCAAGCTCTCTTTCCGGAGCAAAACCGATAAACGGATACTTTCTGCTTGAGGCAGGCATTTCTTCAACTGTAAGATTATCAAGAAGCTTTCTTCTTGAAGTTGCCTGCTTGGATTTCGATTTGTTTGCTGAAAATCGTTCGATAAAGGATTTGAGTTCCTTGATTTTTTCTTCGGTTTTCTTATTCTGCTGCTTTATCATGCGCTGGATAAGCTGGCTTGATTCGTACCAGAATTCGTAGTTGCCCACATACATTTTGATTTTTGTATAGTCGATATCAACTATATGTGTGCAGACATTGTTTAAAAAGTGTCTGTCATGAGATACAACGAGAACAGTACCGAAATATTCCGCAAGAAATTCCTCAAGCCATGCGATAGCGTCAATATCAAGATGGTTTGTCGGTTCGTCAAGAAGAATAATATCAGGATTTCCGAAAAGCGCCTGTGCAAGAAGTACCTTTACCTTTTCGTTACCGGATAAGGTTGACATCTGTGAGTATAAAATATCTTCTGAAAGACCAAGTCCCTGAATAAGCTTTGAAGCGTCCGAATCGGCTTCCCATCCGTTAAGCTCGGCGAATTCTGCCTCAAGCTCAGAGGCTAAAACACCGTCCTCATCTGAAAAATCCTCTTTTGCGTAAAGCTCGTCCTTCTGCTTCATTATTTCGTATAGGCGTGCATTACCCATGATAACTGTGTCCAAAACAGTAAATTCCTCATATGCGAAGTGGTCCTGCTTGAGTACTGAAAGACGTGCCCCCTTCTGTATTGCAACCTCACCCTTTGTAGGCTCAAGGTCGCCGCAGAGAATACGCAGAAATGTTGATTTACCTGCACCGTTTGCACCGATAATGCCGTAGCAGTTGCCGCCTGTGAATTTTAAATTAACATCCTTAAAAAGCGTAGAGCCGCCAAACTGCATACTTACGTCTGAAACTGAAATCATTTAATGTCCTCCTGTCTGATGTTTTGAGATATGTAAACATTATTCGGGCGGGCAGTGCCCGCCCTTTGCGGATATTTTATTTTAAAATTTTCTCAACCGCCTGCGGAAGCTGTGAAACATCCGGAATAAGGACAGTTGCTCTGTCAAGCTCATTCGGCTCACAGTATCCGTATGTACAGCCAACCGATTTGAGGTTATGTACAAGGGCGGTTTCGAGGTCGAAAATTCTGTCCCCTACAATAATATATTCGCCACTATATTTTTCTTTTATACTTTTGAAAATCTCAGGCTTTGGAATATAGCCGAAATCCTCCGAGCAGAAAAAGTCAGTATAAAACCTGTCAAGATGATGAGCCTGTCTGTGAAGCTCCATATAATTGCGGGCGCAGTTGCTGAGGAAAAACAGCCTGTGACCATTATCATTAAGTGCCTGCAAAGCGTCGGCTGCACCGTTATACAAAACGGATTTTCCATCCTTTGTAAGCCTTTTCATTTCCTCATATACAATGCCTGTTACCTCGTCCTGGATTTTACTGTCAAGCTCAGGGGCAAATTTCTCCCACATAGCCTTGGGCGAATAGCCAAGGTAGCTGATAACTTCTTTGTCAGAGTATTCCTTGAATGTCAGATAATTATTGTCAACAAGATATTTATGCCCTACACGAAAGGCAGGTACATAAATTTTTGCACAGTCATGTATTGTGCCATCAAAGTCGAGAATAATATTGGCCATTATTTTTCAATCTCCCTTATAAGATTTACCATTTCGATAGCGCCAAGTGCACAGTCATAACCCTTATTCCCTGCCTTGGAGCCTGCACGTTCGATAGCCTGTTCGATATTTTCGGTTGTTATTACACCAAACATTACCGGAATATCGGCATTTAATGAAACAGATGCAATACCCTTTGAAACCTCGCTGCATACATAATCATAATGAGTTGTTGAACCTCTTATAACAGCACCTACGCAGATTACAGCGTCATATTTTCCGCATTCAGCCATTTTTTTTGCAATAAGAGGGATTTCAAACGCACCCGGTACCCATGCAACATCCACATCATCTTCAGATACGCCGTGTCTTTTAAGACCGTCAAGGGCACCGCCGACGAGCTTTGAAACGATAAATTCGTTAAACCTTGCGGCAACAATGCCTACTCTGATATTTTCCGATACAACATTTCCTTCAAAAACCTTCATTTTCTTATCTCCTTTAAAATTAATCGTAGTTTAAAATGTGTCCCATTTTCTTCTGCTTTGTCTTTAAATAGAATTCATCATAGACAGTAGCTTCCATCTGAATAGGAACACGTTCCTTTATTTCAATGCCGAAATCCGAAAGACCTTCAATTTTAAGCGGATTATTTGTCAGAAGTCTGAGTGATTTAACTCCTAAATCACGTAAAATCTGTGCACCGATGTAGTATTCTCTCAAATCCTCATCAAATCCGAGTGCAAGATTTGCCTCTACCGTATCCATGCCCTTATCCTGAAGCTCATAGGCTTTCAGCTTGTTTATAAGTCCGATTCCTCTGCCCTCCTGACGGAGATAGAGCAGAATTCCTCTGCCTTCCTGTTCAATCTGCGTCATTGCAGCCGCAAACTGCTGTCCGCAGTCGCATTTTACAGAACCGAATGCGTCACCTGTAAGGCATTCCGAATGAACACGGCATAAAACATCTTTGCCGTCACCTATATCACCTTTGACAAGTGCAACGTGATGCTCGCCATTTAAAAGGTTCATATAGCCGTGAGCCTTGAAAAGACCGTATTTTGTAGGCATATTTGTAACAGCTGCAACCTCTACAAGTCTGTCATGAACCTTTCTGTACTGCTGTATTGCCTTTATAGTGATAATTTTAAGACCGAATCCTTCTGCCAGCTTCATAAGCTCGGGTGTTCTCATCATTGTACCGTCATCACGCATTATTTCGCAGCAAAGACCGCATGGTTTAAGACCGGCAAGCTTCATAAGGTCAACTGTAGCTTCTGTGTGTCCGTTTCTTTCCAGAACGCCGTTTTTCTTGGCAAGGAGAGGAAACATGTGCCCCGGACGTCTGAAATCCTCCGGTTTTGCATTTTCCTCAACGCATTTCATGGCTGTTACAGAACGTTCAGCAGCTGAAATGCCTGTTGTTGTGCCGATATGGTCAATGGAAACTGTAAATGCAGTTTCGTGATTGTCGGTGTTATCATCAACCATCTGAGGCAGACGGAGCTTTCTGATATATTCACTGCTCATGGGCATACAGATAAGACCTTTTCCGTGAATCGCCATGAAATTGATGTTTTCTGTAGTTGCAAATTCTGCGGCACAGATAAAATCTCCTTCGTTTTCACGGTCCTCGTCATCCGTTACCATAATAATCTTTCCCTGTCTTAAATCCTCCAGAGCTTCTTCAATTGTGTTGAATTTATACATTTTGACCTCCTTAAAGAAATCCGTTCTGTGACAGAAAATCTGTTGTTATATTACTTTTGCTGTCTTTTTTATTATTGAAGCCGGCAAGCTTTTCAACATATTTTCCGATTATGTCATTTTCAAGGTTAACCTCGTTTCCGACAGCTTTTTCAGAAAGTATGGTTTCAGAAGCCGTGTGTGGAATGATTGAAACACTGAAAGAACTGTCGGTAAGCCTTGCAACGGTAAGACTTATTCCGTCTATTGCCACAGAGCCTTTTTCAATTATATATTTCATAATATTTTGCGAAGCGGAAATCGTGTACCATATTGCATTGTCATCTCTTTTTATATCGGTTATAATCCCCGTTCCGTCAACATGTCCTGCAACGATATGTCCGCCGAAGCGTCCTGCTGCAGACATTGCACGTTCAAGATTTACATGGGATTTTGGCTTTAGCTGCGAAAGGGCTGTACGTGAAAAGGTTTCGTTCATAACATCAGCCGTGAATGTATCGCCTGAAATAGCCGATGCCGTAAGGCACACACCGTTTACCGCAACGCTGTCGCCAAGCTTTAAGTCTGAAAAAATCTTTTTTGCCTTTATTGTGATTTTTGCCTGCTGTGAGCTTTGGGCAACAGAAACAACTGTTCCGATTTCTTCTATTATTCCCGTAAACATTACAAAACCTCACATTCTATCAAAACATCTTCGCCGATTGCAGTCATTTCAAGACTGCCGAGCTTTACTGCGCTGTCGGGGGAATCAAAGCCGATGCCGCCCACAGGTGACGGTGCGGCTTTGCCGCCGAGTATTTTCGGGGAAATGTATATCTGTATATGGTTTACAATCCCTGAGTTCAGTGCACTGAAATTAAGCTCTCCGCCTCCCTCAAGCAATATACTGTCAATTTTCTTTTCGCCCAGTTCCTGCATAAGTTCCTTTAAATCCACATGCCCGTCATCAGAAAATGTGTAGATTACTTCTGCTCCGGCTTTTTTTAAAGCCGCAACTCTTGCAAGCTCGGCTCTGTTTGAGCATGCTATAATTGTGGGGATTTCGCCTGCTGTTTTCATAATATTGCTGTCAAGGGGTATTCTCAGAGTGCTGTCGCAGATTATGCGGACGGGATTTCTGCCGTTTTCAAGGCGGCATGTAAGCATCGGGTCGTCCTTGAGGACAGTGTTAATCCCTGCCATAATGCCTGTATAGCGCAGTCTGTCCCTGTGAACGTTAAGGCGTGATTTTTCTCCTGAAATCCATTTTGATTTACCCGTGTACGAAGCAATCTTTCCGTCAGCAGTCATTGCGTATTTCATGACAACATAGGGCGTTTTGTTTGTGATATAGTGGAAAAACGGTTTGTTTAGTCTGTCACATTCTTCTTTTAAAACACCTGTTATAACTTCAATCCCATTCTCACGAAGTAAAGACGCTCCCTTTCCTGCAACAAGGGGATTCGGGTCGTCAGAGCCGATGTAAACCTTTCTGATACCGCTGTCTATGATAGCCTGTGTACAGGGAGGGGTTTTGCCGTGATGACAGCAAGGCTCAAGTGTAACATAAATTTCCGCACCTGTCATATCCTCATTACAGTTTAAAATGGCGTTGCGTTCAGCATGAAATTCACCATATCTGTGATGATAATCCTTTGAAATTATCTCATTGTTCTTTACTATAACTGCACCAACCATAGGATTAGGGCTTACATAGCCCATGCCTTTTTTGGCCTCTGCAACGGCGATTTTCATGTATTCTTCAGCGGTCATTTTAACACTTCCTTTTCTGATTTATTTTACAAATAAGCCAGATAATAAGATTTGAAATAAGTAATAAAATAGTGATAATTGCTATACCGGTGAATGTGAAAAAGGTATCAAGTCCCGGGAGAAATTCTGAATCATCAGTTGCAGCAAAATAAGAGCATATTAATGCTGAAATCCATAAAAATGAAAAAATCGATAATGTAAATGCTGTGCATACAGATGTATTTCTGTCTGCCTTGGTTATCGCAAATGTCAGTGCGATTGTTGCCAATAGAATTGATACAAAGGGTATAAGATATATAAAAGGCAGTTCAATAGCTTCCGGATATACGTCCATAGGTAAAATATTTATTTTCCGGCACCAGAATACACAGCAGGCTGTGAGCAGTTCGGTCATATAGGGAGACAACAGCAATACAGCGCACCAGAAGGCTGCATATGTAAGAAATGAAAACAGGACTGTCCTTTTATAGCTTTTCATAATTTTCTCCATGTATAAACAAAACCCCGTTTGATTAAACGGGGCGTAAATTTCATAAATGATAATATTTACAATGCTTTCTCTCATCCAGACTCTTACTGTCGGTTACGGAATTTCGCCGTATCATGCTGTTTTATAACAGCTTGCAGACTTTACTGCCGGTAGGGATTTTCGCCCTGCCCCGAAAACACTATGTAAAGTATAGCACAGTATAGGCGCTGTGTCAATAGGGAAAATATGGGTTTATGCTTTCTCAAATGAAAATTTGTCTGCGATTTCCATAAGCTCCTGTTCCATTTGGGCTTCGGCATTGAATAAATAACCGGAGCATGTATTTTCAAATTTAGCCTTTAGTTGCTCGGCTTTAAGAGAATCATTTTCGCATAACAGAGCATAGGCATATCTTGTTCTTAGAAAAAACAGCTCGCTGGAATGGGCAGCCATATATTTAATCTGTTCTTCTGTCATGTATTTTAAAATTTCTTCGCTGTTCCCGTTTAGGATTTCGCAATATATTTTATTACTGATAAGCTGGCGCTGATAATGCTCTGTTGTGATACAATCAGCTTCAAGAAGCATCTCTGCTGTTTCAGAAGCTTTATCAAAGCTGTGGCAGTCCATATATCTGCTGCAGACAAAAACTGCATTTGAGGCTATATGCGCATTATCTGTTAATGCTATGTCAGGCATTTCAAACCATGCATTTGGCATATTCTTAAGCCTTACACCGTCTGCAAGTTCTTTATATATTCTTGTTGTAATGTCATAGCAGCGGAGTGCGTCCGGATTTTTTCTTACAAGACATGCTGACTGAATTGAATTATAACCATAACCAAATGGAAGAAGCTGGGTAATTGCAAAATAAAGACCAACAACCGCTGTTACAAGCATTAAAATGGGAACGAAGGGAATGTTATAGCTTAATATAAAAAAGAGCAGAAAAAAACCGACAGAAAGAATATTGGCAATTGCTCCTCCAAGTATGTAAGGTATTACAAGATGCTTGCCGTCATTCGTTTTAGGCGGAAGCATAAAGAGTACTATTTGTTTTTTTATCCCTGATTTGCTTTTGAATCTGATTTTTCCGTTTTCCTTGGTCAATATCAGATTGTACAGCTTTAATGAACAAAAAGTATAGCCGCACAGATGACCGAATACAAAAAAGCCGAATATCTGAATAATACGCTGAATAAACCATGCAGTCATAAAAAATAAAACAGAGAAAGCAATTGTAAAAATACCGGGAATATTTTGATTGAAAAACGATAAATTTTCATTGAATTTAAAGCTTAGAAAAAGGCAAAAACCCCCTGTTATTACAAAAACAACCAGTGGCGTCCAGCCGGAAGAAGCTTTTTTTGATTTGCTCATGTTGTACTCCTTTGATTTTCTGAAATATTCTGCACAATTTTCATAAGTTCCTGTTCCGTCTGAGCTTCACCCGAATAAGGATAGGAGGCAAGGCGTTTTTCAAAGCGAGTCTTTACTTTCTGCGCACTTATTATATCCTTTTTGCATAAAAGCAGATATGCATATTCTGTACGCATAACAGACGGGAAATCCTTCATAGCCTTCATCAGCTTTGTCTGCTTTTTATCCATAAGCCGAACGGCTTCGTCGTTGTTTCCGTTTAAAAGCTCGCAGTATATTTTGTCGCATACAAGAAGCTGACGGTGAATTTCAATAAGTGCACAATCAGAGTCTGTAAGCTTTGTCATGGCTGTGTTTGCATTTTCAAAGTCATGAGCATCCATCATACGATTACAGCAGAATACCGCAACAGCTGCAACCATACTGTTTGACAGCTGCTCCGGCTGTGGATATTCAAACCACTCCTCCGGCATGTCCTTCAGGCGCATACCATCTGCCTGAGCGTCATGGATTTTCAGCTGAAGCCAGAATGCCTTCATTGAGTTCGTGTTGCGGGAAATTGAAAATGCATTATGACCATCATTATTTATAGTTCCCATAGTCATAGGGACACCATTTATAAGCGCAGTAAAAAATCCGATGACGGAAATTATAAGCATGAGCGAGGAGAGAATGTTAAAACCCTTGAGCAGCAGATAAAGAACAAGAAACAGTGCAGATGCAATAATATTCATCAGTACGCCGCCAAGGTTATAGGCGATGACAGGGAATCTGCCGTCTTTCATATCAGGGGGCGACATAAGGCACTGTCCGCCCGTACCTGCAAGTGAATACTTTTTGAATCTTATTCTGCCGTTATTCTTAATCCATGTAAGGCTGAATATTCTGAATGAACGGAATTTGTATCCCGATAAAAGCCCGAAAACAAGGTGACCTGCTTCATGAACGATAAGCTGAAAATAAGTTCCGATGATAATAATGACAAGTGCAAAAGCTATTTTGTACAGAGAATCAGGAAATGAATTCATATCATCCGGAAAAACTATATATTCCATTGATATAAAGCCGGCTGCTGCACCTATTGAGAAGCTTAAAATCCACTGAATAAGTCTGCCAGCTGAAAACTTCTTCTTTTTCTGTTCTTTCATATTGTCCTCCATTATGTTTTATTTGATAAAATTATAACACAATGGTCAGGCATTGTCAATATAAGGATTATTGAGATATTTTTATTTTATATGAGAATTCAAGTATTGGAATTATTTCCTCCCATTCCATATTTTTGCATAAACCCGCAGACCTTATTGTTTTTTCAAGTCCGAAAAGGTCAGCTTTCATACCAATGACGGTTTTGGCGATTGTGCGGGAGCAAAGGGATGAAACTGCTTTTGAAACCACGGTTTTTTCCTTTTCGGGATTTGAGGTGTTACCCTCGGAATTTCCATTGATTTTGATTTCGGTTGTGATTTTTATTTTATCTTCTGATTTTTCTGCTTTTATTACAGTGCTGCTTTTTCTTATATAAAAATCGGAACGGCTGTTATCATATTCTATTGGCATATATATGTCATTGACGTTGCCGCACAGCCAGCAGAGTCCTCTGGATTCGTCCTCTGAAAGAGTACCGATAAGCTCATTGGGTGTTATAACTGCCATAGTAAGTGTGTCATTTTTATTGGTGGGAACAGCGGCTTTTTCGTCGCCCTCAAGCAGGTCGTTTAAAACATCACTTATGGTTTGCGGCATAATAACTCCGTTTCTGCCATTGCTTCTGATAAGCTCTGAAAGTCTGCCGCCGTTTGAGTCGATATAGTCTGCGGCATTTTCGGCAACACACAGAACATAACAGGATGGTGAAATACGGTTGTTTGAAAGGAGTGCCAGAAGATTGTTGCCGATATTGGCAGGACTTGATGCGAAAACTTCAAGATGTCCCGAAAAAAGATTTTTACTCTGGGTGTTTTCGCAGTCTCCGATTGCAGAGAGAAGTGTTTGTCCCTTTCCGGAGACAACATCCTTGTCGTTGCCGAAGGTGCGCAGCGATACTGACAGTTCAGATGCACCAAAATCTGCGCCAAGTTCCTTTATAAACGCTTTGTTGCGCACGTCAGAACTGCTGCTGCATCCGCTAAGCATTATCAGAAGCGGTATAAGATATAATATCTTTTTTATTTTCATGATTTTTCCTCCTGATATACATTATAACCGGAATAATTACAGCAAGAAGCAGTATGAATCCGCCTGTTATCGGAGCTGTATTAATCTTCAGAGAGTTTAAAGCGGCTGAAATGCCAAGCATTAATACAGCTGTGATTAATGATTTGTATTTTAAGTCGGGCAAAAGCTCACTTATTATAATTGTACACAGAATAATCTGTACAGTAACCGTTACAACGCACAGAAGTGTAAACAATATCATATACACAGCATCGGCACGCTGTATGCTCATCGGCTGTGAAAATGCTCCTGCCGAGAAAAACGGAAAATCGGATATGCCGATGATTTTTCCGAGAACTGTTATTTCGATGGCGGCAATAAGCTCAGTGAGAACAAGCTTTCCTATAAAAAATGATGTTAGTGCTTTTTTTCTGCCCTTTGGAACAAGCTCAAGCAGTATAAACATCATGACAAGCTCGCCGCTGTGGCAGAAGTCACGCACTGCCGCTTTTATAACACGGCTGAAATCGGCGTCCGGAACAAAATTTGAGAGCTCTGCCTTGGGATATGCGCCTATAAGCATTATGATAAGTGACAGTATAATCATTCCCAGCACTATGCCTGAGGCTCGTGAAAGTGCCTTTATGCCAAGTGAAGCGGTATAGACGCATATTGCTGCAAGTATCAGTGCTCCCGAAAAGCTGCTGTCTATAGGGAAGTAGACACTTTTGGTAACCTCCCACAGATTGCTGAATGATATTGCTCCCCACAGAATAAAGAATACTATATATAGTATCTTTCCGAATTTTCCGAAAAGCAATTCTTTCTTTAACGAAAATGAATTATCCTTATAAAGTAAAAGTATCGGAACTGCTGCAAGCAGCTGCAGTCCTATGGAAACAGCAGCGCCTGCCATAGCATTTGCGTCGGACAGGTCGGTCATACATATAACCGAAAAGGTTCGTATTGAAATAAGCAGCGCGAAAAGCTGGCTGCTTTTAATTTTGTTCATGAAACTCCTCCACTGTAAAACCGGAATTCTGCATTTTTCGGAATCCGGTTCTTATAATAGTATCGCCAAGCGCTTTTTTTGAAAACGGCGAAAAGGGGGCAGTATATGGAAAACCGTAGTCCTCGGTAGAGCAGATATTAAAGAGTACGACAGCAGAGCACAGACTTATTCCAAAAAGTCCCCATATTCCGCCGCATATTACAAATATAATTCTCAGCACCGATACACTCTGAGAAAGCCCCGGCATAACAAAACCGCTTATTACCGATATTGCTGCCACGGTGAGCAGCGGTGTACTTATAAGTCCGGATTTAACGGCGCAGTCCCCGATTATAATACCGGCAACAATGCTTACTGCGCCGCCCACAATTTTCGGAAGCCTTATTCCCGCCTCCTTGATGATTTCATACATCAGAAGCACTCCGACAGTTTCGGCAGTTATTGAAAAGGGAGCATTTTTTTCTGCGTCCGCAAGAATCATAAGCAGTGTGCTGTTGAGCATTTCCGGATGATGTACTGCAATTGCAACATAAAGAGCAGGCAGCAGCAGCGCAAGAAAGAATGCGGCATATTTCAGCCATCTTATAAATGTGCCGAAATATGGTTTGAAATTATAATCATCAAGCGTCTGAAAGTTATCACTCACAAGCTTTGGGATATAAATCGCATATGGATTTCCGTCAATAAGTACCGCAACACGTCCTTCAATAAGCTTTGCACATAAAACATCAGGGCGCTCGGTCATACCTACAGATGAAAAGATACTTTTCTTTTTCGGCTCGAGAAAAGGCTTTATATAGCCTGTTGACAAAACAGATTCAAGCTTCACATCTTTTAGGGATTTGGAAATCCGGTCGATAAGCTCCGGCGGCACACGGTCTGACATATAGCAGATGCATATATCTGTCTGACTTGAGTCGCCGATTACCGTAAGCTTCTGAACATAAGACGGTGATTTCATGCGTCGTCTTATCAGGGACATGTTTGTGCGTAGAGTTTCGGTAAACCCGTCGTGAGCACCTGTAAGATTGTTTTCACCCGAAGGCTCGCTGACGCTTCTTCGGTCAAACCCCTGTGCACCAAAGGCAAGAACATAGTCTGCGCCATCGGCGGCAAGTACAATAAATCCGGAATTCAGAAGCCGGAACATGTCCCCGTAGTTGTCTGCAATGGGGCGGTCAATAGAAAGCATCATATTTGAGTTTATATGCTGCAAAAGTCCCTTCGGACTTATATTCTCAATTTCGATTTCCATGAGAGGATGCAATACAAGCTGGGTGAGTACTGCTGTTGAAACAAGACCCTCGCAGCATAACAGACAGCATGGCACACCACTTATCATAATTTTGTTTACAAGCAGCTCGGAGGTTTCCTTTGAAATATCTTTGATTTTCGATATGTTCTCCTGAAGCTCCGGTATAATTGAAACGGAGTGTAAATGAGTTTTCATAATTTCATCTCCTTGATTTTCTCTTAGTTATTATTGACAAGCTGTTTCAGAATAATTCAAAAAACGGAAGAAAAAAACAGTTTAAACAGATTTAATAAGCAAGAATAGTTAAAAAAACGTCTTAAAATAAAAAAACTCTATAAGTTTTTTACAAAATAAAAAAAATAACTCAAAAAAGACTTTACATATTGGGGGAGTTGAGTTATAATAGTACAAGTTTAAGAAATATTTTTCTTTGCTGTAAGAAGTTATCTATTGACTTTTCTTGAAACATGGATTATAATATAAATATGGGCGTATGAAATGACAGTTTTAAGTAGCTGAAAATTTCAGAAAATTTTATCAATCCTATTGACAAATGTTATATTCATTATATTCACCAATTCAAGGCATTTTGTTTTAGAAAATTATACAAAAAAGTCTGAAATCTATTGACTTTATTAGTCTCTTAAATTATAATTGTAGTGTAAAACAATAAAATTGCTTTTATGGTGTTCAACGTATAATCAAAGAGATGGACAGAGCAAGAATCTCTTTATTATATTATTTATGTTTTAATCAGAAAAGGAGGAAAATACAAATGAAAGCAAAGAAAATTTTAGCAGGAGCATGTGCATCAGTTATGCTTGCAATGACTACTGCAACAGCTGTATCAGCAGCAGAAAGTGTAAAGGTGACAGTTGGAAATGCAGAAGCAAAGGCAGGAGGCACATTTTCAGTAACTCTTGACCTCGCAGATATTCCGGCAGCAGGTATCAATGCATGTGATTTCGGAATTGAGTACGATGCTTCAGCTCTTACAATCACAAATGTTACTGCAGGTGCACTTGCCAAGGATGATACAGCATCACTTGAAGGTGTAGATGCATTCGATGCAAACATTGAAGATGGTCTTGTAAGTGTTATTTATGGATTGGGAACAACTGATTCAGCAAACTACATGACAGGTTCAGGCACATTCCTTACACTTGAAGGTACAGTAAGCACTACAGCAGCAGCAGGTACATATGACCTCAAGGTTGTGGCTGTTGACAGACTTGAAACTCCATCAGGTACAGCAACAAATGCTGATATTATCTTTGGTAACCTTGGAGAAGATAATGTAACATATACTGTTTACTCACCAACAATTACAGATGGTTATGTAAAGGTTATTGATGGTGAAGAACCATCAGAAACAACAGAAGCAACAGAAGCACCAACAGGTTCATCTGAAGAAAAGCCAACAGTTGACCCAGATAAGGTTACAATGCGTGGTGACGTTACTTGTGACGGCGAAGTAGGTCTTGCAGACGTAGCAGCTCTTGCAAAGTGGGTTGCAGCTTCACAGCTTTATCCGCTTACTGAAGCAGGTCTTGCAAACGGTGAAATAACAGACGACAGCATTGTAGACGCAGCAGACTTAAGTAAGCTTATCGAATTCACAGTAAAGGCGATCAAGGTATTATAATTGCTGTTTGAATGTATTTAAGCCGGAAGGCTTAAAATAAAGTGGGGGATTACCCAAGTAATAAAACAAAGCTCATAATGAAATGAGTAGAAAGGAAAAAAAGTAATGAAGAAAGGTAAAATTCTTTCAGCCTTGACATCATTGGCCATGGCGGGCACAATGGTAATGGGCGCAGTTCCTTTCACAGCTTCTGCTGCTACTTGTCCTACCGGACTGGAACTGTCATCACCTAAAACTGAATATTCAGTTAATGAAATCAAGCAAGGCGCAACAGCAACAGTATATGTTGACGTAACAAGCGATTTAACATCAGCTGACAAGGTTAACATCATTCAGTTTGCTCTCAAGCCAAAGGAAGGTTGGGGTAAGGTTGACCCAGTAAACCTCAAGTTCAATGATCCATGTTCACTTAAGAATGACACAGGTTGTTATTTTGAGTATGCTGAAATGGAAGGTAACTCAACAACAGCTTGTTACTGGACAAAGGGTCACGATGATGTATACCACGCAGTAGTAGACTATAATGAAAAGGCTCCTGGTGGTTCATACACAGATTCAATCAAGCCAAACGCCCTCCTTATGACAAACTCAACACTGGGTTATCTGCAGACAGGCGGCGAAGGCGACCATATGGCTACTTTTGAAGTAGACTTCCCTACAGACCTTGAAGAAGGTACATACACAATTGACTTAGTTGATTGTCAGGTATTCGTAAATACATCAGGCGTAGCTGGTGAAAATGACCTCGTACCTATGACAGATACAGGTTCTATCACATTCACAATCGGTGATGGTGGCGAGCAGACAACAGCAGCTACAACAACTAACAAGACAACAAACACAGTTGCTTCTAAGAACTATGACGGTGATTGTGTTGTTTCAGCTCCTGCAAAGGTAACAACATCAGATGATGGTAAGGCTTATGTGCCTGTTTACCTTGATACAAATGGCGAAACAATTGAAGGTTTTGGTTTCGGTGTTCTTTATGACCACGATACTCTCACACTTTCAAACGTTCTCCATCCAAAGAGAGCAGGATTTGCAGGTATTGGTATCACAGGCTCGACTATGAAGGCTAACGCTGCAGAAGATACAGTAATCTTCCCATACCAGAGTGGTCCAATTTCAGTTGATGCTTCACTTCCTACTTGCGTACTCGTATTTGACGTAGCTACAGGTGCAGCAAATGGCGAATATGAAATCGAACTCGTTAACGACGCTTCAATGGATGATTCAAAGCCAATCGAAGTTGTTCACACAACAGATAACTCAACATGGCTCCTGCCAACTGTAAAGCAGGGTTCTGTACTCATTGGTGATACTGTTTCTACAACAGCATCAACATCTGCAACTACAGCAACATCAAGAACAGTTGCTTCTAAGAACTATGACGGTGACTGCATCGTTTCAGCTCCTGCAAAGGTAACAACATCAGATGATGGTAAGGTTTACATGCCTGTTTACCTTGATACAAACGGCGAAACAATCGAAGGCTTCGGCTTCGGTCTCCAGTATGATCACGATGTTCTTACACTTTCAAACGTTGTTCATCCAAAGAGAGCAGGATTTGCAGGTATTGGTATCACAGGTTCAACTATGAAGGCTAACGCTGCAGAAGATACAGTAATCTTCCCATACCAGAGTGGTCCAATTTCAGTTGATGCTTCACTCCCAACTTGCGTACTCGTATTTGACGTAGCTGAAGGCGCAGCAAGCGGCGAATATGAAGTTAAGCTTGTAAATGACGCTACAATGGATGAGTCTAAGCCAATCGAAGTTGTTCACACAACAGATAACTCAACATGGCTTATGCCAACTGTAAAGCAGGGTTCTGTTCTTATCGATGGTGATGATACATCTACTACATCAAAGGCTACAACAGCTGATACAACAGCTTCAACAGCTGCTACATCATCAACAGCTGTAACATCATCAACAAAGGAAACAGCTCCTACATCAGTTACATCATCAACAGCTGCTACATCATCAACAGCTGCTACATCTACAACAAAGGAAACTGCTCCTACATCAGTTACATCATCAACAGCTGTAACATCATCAACAAAGGAAACAGCTCCTACATCAGTTACATCTCCAACAGCTACAACAAAGGAGACAGCTCCTACATCAGTTACATCTCCGACAGCTCAGACATCTCCAACAGCTACAACAAAGGAAACACTTCCAACAGCTACAACAGCTTCAACAGCTCAGACACTTCCAACTGTTCCGACTGTTCCAACTGTTCCAACAGCTTCTATTGCAACAACTGTAACAACAGAATCAACAACAGCTACAACAGCTAGCACAGCAAGCGGTGAAGCTGACCTTGATCTTGGTAACCTTGTTGCAGAAGGTGAAGATGCTTCATGGTACTTCGCTGATGAAGAAGCATGGCATATTGATACTATAACTGTTAACGGCAATGCTGTTGACGCTGCTAACCTCACATTCAGCTACAATGGCACTGATGGTGTAACACCGGCTGATGTATATGATGGTAAAACATTTGATTATAAGATTACAGTTACATATACAGGCCCAGAAGGCACAGCATCTGCTGAATTCGACGCTAAGATCGGTCAGCGTGGTGACGCTAACCTTGACCATAAGGTAGCTGCTAACGACGCTGCTAAGATTGCTCGTGACCTTGCTCAGCTCTACGTAACTAAGAAGACAACTCTCGATCCATTTGGTATCTTCCTCGGTAACTCAGAATATGTTTACGGCAGTGAACCAGGAACAAATGGTATTGTTAAGGAAGGTAAGGAAACTGAACATTACGGCAAGTACAACCTCAACGCTTCAGACGCAGCTGTACTCGCTAAGTTCCTTGCACAGGCATACTCAAAGCCTGATCAGACTCTTAAGGATCTTGCTGTAAAAGGTTAATTTTACAGATTGATCATATATTAACTATTGCTTTGTTTTCGCAGGGGTCGGAAACGCCGGCCCTTGCTTAACAAATATAGAAAAGAAAGGAAAAATTTTAAAATGAAGAAGAATGTATTTTCAAGAACACTCGCAGTACTCGCTTCAACAGCAGTACTTGGCGCAGCATCAATGATGTCTGCAAGCGCAGCTACAGCTGCTACAGTTTCAGTTTCAAGCGCTGAAGCTACACCAGGTTCAACAGTTACTCTTACAGTAGATGTTGCATGTGGTAACGACTTAGAAGCATTTGACGTTGTTGTAACTTGGGATGGTTCAACAGGTCTTGCAGCTACAGGTAAGGCTAAGTCAGTAGATCCAGAAAACTGGACAGTAACATCAGAATATGGTGATGGCTTTGCTACAGTAGTTTGCTACGGTACAGATACACTTGCTGACGGTTCATTCGCATCAATCGAATTCCAGGTTCCAGAAGATGCTGAAGTTGGCACAACATATGCAGTTCAGATTCTTCCAGAAAACATCACAACAGTTTCTTCAATGACTGACGGTGAAGTTGAATCTGTTACACCAGCTGATGGTACAATCACAGTTGTTGCTCCTGAAACAGGTGCTCCAGAAACAACAGCAGCTGAAACAACAGCAGCAGCTACAACAACAACAAAGGCTACAACAAAGGCTGCAGCTCCAAAGACAGGTAACGCAGGCGTTGCAGTTGCAGTTGCTGGTCTCGTAGCAGCAGGTGCTACAGCAGTAGTTCTTAAGAAAAGACACTAATTCATAATTAGTTTTTCTGAAAAAGCTCTCTGAAAGAGAGCTTTTTTTATTTCCGAAAAAGCTCTCACATAAAATGTGAGAGCTTAGTTTTATCTGAATCCATGTAAGGGATTGTATATTAATCTTTTTCTTTAGGTTTCCAATCCTTACCGCCCCAGCCATCAATATTGGCACGGCGCATAGCACCAAAAAGCCTGTCACTGAAACCATTGTTCTCCTTATCCATCATTGCAATAAAATTTTTGGTTTTTTCACGATTTGTATGACCATCGGCTGGGCATACAGACTTGATAATTTTAAGTTCGTTTTTATTAGCTGCCTTTCGCACTTCTCTTTCGGGAGCAAAAACCATTGGTCTTATAAGTGTAAGCTGTTTTCTTGAAAGATAGCTTTTAGGGGAAAAACATCCTATTCTGCCCTCATTGAACAGATTCATGATAAATGTTTCAACAGCATCATTAAAATGATGTCCGAGGGCTATTTTATTGCATCCATACTCAACAGCAGCGTCATGCAATGCACCACGGCGCATTCGTGCACAAAGACTACATGGATTTTCTTCTTTGCGAACATCAAAAACAATTTCTCCAATATGTGTGCGAATAATATGGCATTCAATGTCAAGGTCGGTGCATATTTTTTCTATAGGGGTATAGTCGCCCTGTACACCATTAAACTGTGGATCAAGAGTAACACACACAAGCTTATAATCAATACCAATAAATCTTCTCAAAAGTGCAAGTCCTTTAAGAAGGACAAGGCTGTCTTTTCCGCCGGAAACGCCTACAGCAATTACGTCGCCATCGGAAATTAGTTCAAACTCCTGTATTGCCTTTCGCATATATCCAAGCATTTTTTGCATATAATCACTCCATTTTTTATTTAATTATACTATATAAAAGAAAATATTGCAATATTTATTTAAAAGTTGTATAATAGAAATATAAAATGTAAAGGAGAGATTTTTATGAAAAATATTCTTGTTACGGGTGGTGCAGGATTTATTGGCAGCCACACATGCGTAGAACTTTTAAATGAAAACTACAATATTGTTATATTAGACAACCTAAGTAATTCGAAGGAAGGTGCAATAGAGCGCATAAAGACTATTACCGGAAAAGAGGTCAAATTTTACAAAGTCGATCTTATGAATCTTTTCGAAACGGAAAAAGTTTTTGAAGAAAATCAAATTGATGCTGTCATTCATTTTGCCGGCTTTAAGGCGGTTGGTGAATCAGTTCAGAAACCTCTTGAATACTATGAAAACAACATTGGCGGTACGTTTAACCTTATAAAGGCAATGAAAAAATATAATGTAAAGAATATTGTTTTTTCTTCTTCAGCGACTGTTTATGGGGTGAACAACAAGGTTCCGTACACGGAGGATATGCCTACATCAGCGACAAATCCATACGGATATACAAAGGTTATGATTGAACAGATTTTAAGCGACATTGCTGTATCAGAACCGGAATGGAGTATTGTTGCCCTTAGATACTTTAACCCGATTGGAGCGCATGAAAGTGGTCTTATCGGTGAAAATCCGAATGGAATTCCTAATAATCTTGTACCTTATATTGCGCAGGTGGCACTTGGCAAGCTTGATGCGCTACGAGTTTTCGGTGACGATTACGCTACTCCTGATGGTACAGGTGTACGTGACTATATTCATGTTACAGACCTTGCAAAGGGACATCTTGCTGCGCTGAAATATGTCGAAGGCAATCCGGGATTTCAGCCGATAAATTTAGGTACAGGTAAAGGGTCAAGCGTTTTAGAAGTTCTTCACGCATATGAAAAGGCATGCGGTAAGGAACTTCCATATAATGTTACTCCGAGACGTGCCGGTGATATTGCAGAGTCCTATGCTCAGACGGGACTTGCCAAGAAGCTTTTAAACTGGGAAGCGAAGCTTGACATAGAAAAAATGTGTCAGGATAGCTGGAACTTTACAATAAAAAATCCGGAGGGTATGTAAAATGAAAAAGATTATGATTGAAGGAATGATGTGTCAGCATTGTGCAAATGCTGTTAAAGGTGCACTTGAAGAAATCGGTGGAACAAATGTGTCGGTAAATCTTGATGAAGGCTATGCAGAAGCTGACATAAATGTATCTGACGAGGAAATTATTGCAAGAATTTCCGAAGAAGATTTTGAAGTAACTGAAATTAAATAAACAAGATTTATAATACATATTTATGTATGGAATTATAAAATATATTTTAACAGGGGATGCATTGCGAAAAAAGCATCCCCTGTTGTTGTATATATATTCAGTTATATTAAGGGGCGAATTGAAAATCGGAGATTTTCAGATTGAACGCCTGATTACTGCATGCATGATGATTAAATCATAATTTAGGCGTTCAATCGCCCAAAAGCAAGGCTTTTGGGCATTCGCCCCGTATGAGAGTGTTAATTAACGGAATTTTTTTAATCTTAAAGCGTTTGAAAGAACCGAAACCGAACTGAAGCTCATGCAGGCAGCTGCAATCATAGGGTTTAATAATGGTCCGCCAAATATATGGAGAAGACCCATAGCAATAGGAATACCCAGTGCATTGTAGCCGAACGCCCAGAAAAGGTTCTGCTTTATATTCCTGATCGTAGCACGACTTAAACGAATTGCAGTATCAACACCCTCAATGCCGTCCTTCATAAGAACAATATCGGCGCTTTCCATTGCTATATCAGTTCCTGAACCGACAGCAATGCCGATATCCGACTGAACAAGCGCAGGGGCGTCGTTTATACCATCACCGACCATTGCGGTGATTTTTCCCTGCTGCTGAAGCTTCTTTATTTCTGATACCTTATCCGCAGGTAAAAGCTCATATACAGCTTTTGAAATGCCTGCCTTGTGGGCAATTGCAAGGGCAGTCTGCTTGTTGTCGCCTGTAAGCATTACAGATTCAATACCGGATGATTTAAGGGATTCGATAGCTTTTTTACTGCTTGGTCTTATCTCATCTGAAACAGCAATAACTCCACATGGAATACTGTCAACTGCGCATATAACAGCAGTTTTTCCATCAGCTGAAAATTCTTCAAACTGATTTTTAACAGACTTTGTATCTATTCCGTGTTTTTCCATTATACGCATGTTTCCGACAATTACATTCCTGCTTTTTATGGTCGTTCTTATGCCCATACCGGAAACTGCTTCAAAATCTTCACATTCAAAAAGCTCCAGATTTCTTTTTTCAGCTTCCCGTACAATGCTTTCGCCCAATGGATGCTCGGAGGATTTTTCGGCAGAAGCAGCATAGGTCAGCAGTTCATTTTCACTGCCGTTTACTGCGTATATACCTGTTACAACAGGTACTCCGCATGTAATAGTTCCTGTTTTGTCAAAAACAGCCGTATCAATTTTCTGTGCTTTTTCAAGAATATCGCCGCCCTTTATAAGTATTCCGTTTTTTGCACCCTGTCCTGTTGCAATCATAATTGCTGTAGGAGTTGCAAGACCCAGTGCGCATGGGCAGGCTATAACCATGACCGATATAAAAATTGTAATACAGAAATCGTTGCTTTCTCCGGCGATTTTCCAGCCAACAGCTGCGATTATGGCAAGTGCAATTACAATTGGAACAAACCATGCAGAAACCTTGTCGGCAAGTCTTGCAATAGGGGCTTTGTTGCCCTGTGCTTCTTCAACAAGCCTTATAATCTGTGCAATAGCAGTATCCGCACCGACCTTTTCGGCTTTGTATTCCAGATAGCCGTTTTTGTTGACAGTTGCACCGATTATGCTGTCGCCGACATTTTTGGGAATCGGCATGCTTTCTCCTGTTATCATTGATTCGTCAGCTGAGGAACTGCCAAGAGTGACAGTACCATCAACAGGGAATTTTTCACCCGGCTTTACAATAACCGTGTCGCCGACCTTGATATAATCGGTTTTAACCTGTATTTCCTTATTTCCACGTCTTACAGTAGCAATTTTCGGAGAAAGCTCTATAAGCTCCTTTATAGCCTGTGACGACTTGCCCTTTGATATTGCTTCAAGATATTTACCAAGTGTTATCAGAGTAAGAATAGTTGCCGCCGATTCAAAATAAAGCTCCATTGCAATTGCTGTATCACCATTGTTTATACGTGTGATAGCATAAATTCCGTATGCAACAGACGCAAGACTTCCTATTGAAATCAGGCTGTCCATATTAGGACTTAAATGTATCAGATTTTTTATACCCTTAATGTAAAACATTATTCCGGTAATCATAACAGGAATTGTAAGGAAAAGCTGCAGCAAAGCGTAATTCAGCGGATTGTACATAGGGTCAACAGCATGGGGCAGCGGCATGCCCAGCATATGCCCCATACTGATTATCATTAGCGGAACTGCAAATATTGCCGAAATAATAAATCTTATAAGCAGCTTCTGGTGAGGCTGCATTTTTTCTTTTTTCTGTCCCTTATCTATGCCGTAGCCTGCTTTGGTAATTGCAGACACAATTTCGTTTTCGGAAATTTTCGATTCGTTGAAGGTTACATACAGCTTTTCAGTTGCAAAATTTACCTTCGCCTCATCTATTCCATCTATTTTATTCAAAGCTCTTTCAATTCTTCCACTGCATGCGGAACAGGTCATGCCTGTTATTTTTAGACTCTTTTCCATGGTATACCTTTCTGTTTCGTGATTTTACAGCTTACGAAATTCATAAAAACTATCTGTTAAATTCCGTATACTGTAATTATACGTTATTTTTGCGGAATTAGCAAATTTGTTGTCTTATGGCAACATATAGGAAGAATTTTAGAATATTTTGACGTATATGTACTTCAAAATGGTTACAAAACCCGAAAAAACTACGGTTTTACGTTGCATTTAAATCGGAAATGTGTTAAAATAAGCATTAATACTAAAAGAAAATCAGGAGATAGGCTTATGAACGAAACCCTTTTATGGTATGAAAGTGCGGCGGACAGCTTCAGCAGTGCACTGCCTGTAGGCAACGGCAGAATCGGCGGTATGATTTACGGAAAGCCGTATAATGAAGTAATATGCATTAATGAGGATTCAGTGTGGTCAGGCGGAAAAAGAAACAGAATCAATCCCGACTCAAAGGAAGGCTTGAATGAAATCCGTCAGCTTCTTGAAGAAGATAAATTAAGTCAGGCGGAAAGTACGGCTTACAGAAAGCTTCAGGGGATTTCACCTGTAAGCAGACATTATATGCCCCTTGCCAATCTGAATATAGATATGAATTTGTCAGGGGTGGCAAAAGAATATAAGCGTGGTCTGAATCTTGAAAACGCAATCTCATTTGTTGAGTTTAAAAATAATGGTGTATTATATACAAGAGAGGTTTTTGTTTCTGAGCCTGACAGTGTAATGGTGGTTCATCTGACGGCTGAGGAGGGAACTCTTGATTTTTGTGCATATTTCAGCTGTATCGAAGATTATTATGATGACAATCGTCCTGTAAAGGAAAATATGCTTCTTCTGACAGGCGGCTTCGGCGGCAGTGACGGAATTCGTTTTGCATCGGTACTGACAGCAACCGTTGACGAGGGAGTTGTCTATACTGAGGGTAACAGACTTTATGTTAAGGATGCAAGGGAAGCGTGTATTATAGTAGGGGCAAAAAGCAGCTTTTATGCTGATGAAGCTTTTGATGATGCCGCTGTCATGGATGTTGAGTATGCGGCGGAATGCTCCTATGATGAGCTGAGATACAGACATCAGTGCGATTATAAGGAACGTTATGACAAGGTAACATTAAATCTCAATGACAATAAGGGCTATACAGAATTGATTCCTACTGACGAGCGTATAATGCGCATGAGGGGCAATGACCTTGACGATAAGGAGTGCGACAGTCATATTCATGACAACGGACTTATGACCCTTTACTTTAACTTTGCACGTTACCTCATGATTTCAGGAAGCCGTTCAGGTACACAGCCTCTTAATTTTCAGGGAATATGGAATCAGGATATGAATCCTTACTGCGGCGGACGATTTGAGCTTAATGTAAATACGGAAATGGACTACTGGATTGCTGAAAGCTGTAATTTAAGCGAATGTCATGAGCCACTTTTTGATTTGCTTGACAGGGTATGCGAAAACGGACGTGAAACAGCAAGGGAAATGTATGGCTGTAACGGCTTTGTTGCACATACTGCAACCGATATATGGGGAGATACCGCACCACAGGGTGAGCAGGTTCCGTCGGCAATATGGTGTATGGGCGGCGCATGGCTGTGTCTGCACATATTTGACCGTTATGAATATACGCTTGACAAGGAGTTTTTAAAGGAAAAATATCCTGTTATGAAGGAAGCAGCAGTATTTTTTACGGAATATCTGCGTGAGGACGGCAGTGGCAGACTTGTTATAAATCCTTCGCTTTCACCTGAAAATTCATACAAAACAGAAAACGGTGCTGTCGGAACACTTTGCAAGGGTGCATCGGTTGACAGTCAGATTATTTCAGTGCTGTTCAGTGATGTAATCAAAACAACGGAAATTCTGGATATTGACCATGATTTTGCAGAAAAACTAAAGCAGCTGCTTGAGAAAATTCCACAGCCTGAGGTCGGAAAATTCGGACAGATAAAGGAATGGACGGAAGAATACAGCGAAACTGATACCGGACATAAGTTTGTGTCACAGCTTTTTGCCCTCCATCCTGCACACATCATAACTCCGAATAAAACCCCGAGACTTGCGGATGCGGCAAGAGCAACACTGATACGCCGCCTTATTCACGGCAGTGGTAGTGCAGGTATAAGCCGTGCTTGGGTTGCAAACATGTGGGCAAGGCTTTATGACAGCGAAATGGTTTATGAGAACATAAGAAAGCTGATTGCTTATTCGACAAATCCGAATATGTTCGATGGTCAGCCGAGAATAAGAGTAGACGGAAACTTCGGTGGTGCATCAGCCATGGTGGAAGCACTTATGCAGAGCAGCAGCGAAGAAATTACACTTCTTCCGGCACTTCCGACAGAATGGCAGTCCGGTGAAATCAAGGGACTTTGCGCAAAGGGCGGTTTTGAGGTGTCAATAAAGTGGCAGGACGGCAAGCTTCTGTCAGCTGAAATTATACCGTCCTCTGACAGAAAATGTACTGTCCGTGCAAATACGATAATAAGTGTTTCATGTGACGGAAAGAATGTGAATTCAACCCATTCTGAGGGTACGGTGACTTTTGACGCTGAAAAAGGACATGTTTATACAATAAGGAGCTGACATAAAATACATGAAGAAGTTTAAAACAGCCGCATTGCTGCTGTCACTTATGATGACCTTTACGGCATGTGAGGAAATTTCACAGCTGCCGTTGGGAACAAACAGCAATACAGCTGCCGAAACGACAGAAGCAACGGAAGAAACAGTTGCATATACTGAATATGTTGCGGAAATTCCGGAAATCGTTACTGCAGAGGCAAGCATGACTATTCAGGCAGAGGACTGCGAGCTTAATGGAAATCTCACTGTTGCTGACGAAAGAAAGGGATATGCCGGTGAAGGATATGTTACCGGATTTCTTGGCGAGCAGGCAGATTATCTTATTGTTCCGGCAGATATTCCGGCATCCCAGCATTATGATATTACAATATGTGTAGCAGCGGATGTTAAGGTTATCAACAGCGTGTCGGTAAATGACAATGATATCGGAGAGTTTGTTATTGACGGTGATGACGGAAAGTTTGTAAGGGTAACATTTTATGGCGTTTACATGGATGAGGGGCAATCGCTTATTCAGGTGAACAAGGGCAATGACGAATTTGATATTGATTATATTGAAATCAACAACAACGAAGATATCTATGAGGATGCCCTTGAGGTGGACGCAACTCCTGTTTCGGAAAAAAGTTCATATGAAGCAAAAGACCTTATGCGATATTTAAAGGAAAACCTTGGAAAGAACATTATTACAGGTCAGTTTGCATCAGACAGCAAGAACCTCGAGCTTGAGCATATTTATGAGAAAACAGGTAAATATCCGGCAATCAGATTCGGAGATATTGGCGGATATTCAAAGGGTGAGCCACCCCTTGAAAGCGAAATAAAGGCTGCCCGTGAATGGGATGAGCGGGGTGGAATAGTTGGCTTTATGTGGTACTGGAATTCTCCTGCAGGGGATTCGTCGGTTTATGCCAAGGATACAAAATTCAGTCTTGAAAATGCTGTTACAGATGAAAAAATAGCAGAGCTTGGTATCTCGGAGATACAGGAGCTTTGCAGACAGGGTGTTATAAGCAGCGAATGTCTTGCGATTGTTGAGGATATCGATGAAGTATCAGGCGGACTTTTGGAGCTTGCAAACGACGGAATACCGGTATTATGGCGTCCGCTTCACGAAGCAGGAGGTGGTTGGTACTGGTGGGGAGCAAGCGGCGAGGAAGCGTACATATGGCTTTATAACCTCATGTACGAGCGTATGACCAAATATCACGGACTTGACAATCTTATATGGATATGGAACGGACAGGACGAGAATTATATGGTTGACAGCGATAAATATGATATTGCTGCCATTGACATATATCTTGCGCCGAATACAGCCTTCGGAAGCCGTTCGGAGCAGTATCAGTGGCTGAAAAAGCTTACTGAGGGTGAAAAAATGATTGCGCTTAGCGAGTGCAGCAGTGTTCCCGGAATAAGTGAGATGCTGAGAGATAATGCTGTATGGTCTTTCTTTGGCTTGTGGTACGGTGATTACCTCACAGGAAATAAAGCGAAGCCTGATGAGATTTACACCCTTGACAGTGACCTTGTACGAATGTACAATGCGGAAAATTCAATAACACTTGATGAGTATGCCGGTGTGTACGGACATGAATAAAAATTGCAAAACTGCTTTTGAAATTTCTTTCAAAAGCAGTTTTGCGTTTAAAGTAAATTATATAAAGAAAGGAAAGCGGATGAAATAATATTTTATGCCGTGAAGCCGATAATTTTTATTCATTGAAATCGTAATGCTTTTTCCTGGAAATCAAATTTCCGCATAGATATGAAAAAAGCAGGTAAATCATGCCACCGGATAAAACAGCAATCGGGAGAGAAAGCTTATTATCAAGTGGGATATTGTCATAGACGAGCCATGCTGTAGCAGCACACATAACTCCCGAAAACAATGACGGTACAAGTGCTTTGAAAAAATTTATTTTAACACCTGATATTTTCGGGTATACTATTGTGCAAAGAATGAAAATTGCAAGATAGCATAAAAGGGTGGAAATTGCCGCACCTGATATATTGATAGGTGGTACGGGAATTAAAATAAGATTTCCAAGAAGCTTTATTATTACGCCTGCAAGCATTAGCTTTACGGGAATATCCGCCCTTCCAGCCGCCTGAAAACAGCTGAAAAGCGGAACTGAAAGGGAAAGAAAAATTACGGCAATTCCAAGTATTGAAAGACTTGGCGCAGAAACGGCACATTCTGCGGTGCGTTCGGGGAAAAGAAAACCTAAAATGGGTGCTGCAAGAACGAAAATTCCAAGACCTGACGGCACTGCAATAAAGGCGGTTGCCTTTATGACATTTTCAGTCAGACGCTTTATTGAGGATTCATCGTTTATTGTAAAGCTTTCTGAAAGTGATGGAAGTATACCTTTTCCGAACATATTGGTTACTGATGGGATGAGGTTAAAAACCGTGATGGCAAGACCTGTGAACGAGCCGTAGAAAAATTCGGAAATATCTTCGGTGACACATACCGGAAATTCCGACCTGAAATATTCGGGAGCTGCTGTCACTGCTTTGTCAAGGCTTCGGATTATTGTTGTAAGGTCGATCACAGAAGTAAGATTTGTAACAGTTGCCCCCAGCGCTACAGGAATAAAAATTCTGAATATTTTTCCCGATATAACTTTTGTCGGCTCGGGACGGCAGTGAGCTTCGCACTTTTCAAAATCGCCGTTCCATATGTACATGACAAGGGTTCCTGCAAGCGTCGAAAGACTTATCCCAAGAATAGCGGCGGCTGATGCAGCGGCTGTGATGTCCGTTCCCAGCGGCAAATATGGTAAAACCTTCTGAGGATTGGCAAGGACATAGGAGCATAACCCTATGCCGGCTATAAATCTTACCACAGATTCAATAATCTGCGAAATTGCTGTGGGATACATGTTGCTCATTCCCTCGCAGCAACCTCTGTATACTGCTGTTATGCATCCCAGCAGCACCGATGGTGAAATGACAAGCACCGACAGCCATGCATCGGGGCAGGCTGCAACATTTCTGGAAAAAGGAAAAGCAAGAAGTGCAATGATTACAGCGCCTGCAAGTCCGGCGGCAGAGAATATGGCGAGTGAAATATTCCGTATTTTACGTACATTTCTGTAATTTCCAACTGCACAGCTTTCGGCAGTCAGCTTTGCAACGGCTGTTGTAAGTCCGTTTGCGGTAATTGCGTAAACAGGCAGAAACAGACCGTATGCACAGCCAAAACAGCTCATACCGATTCCACCTAGCATGTTTGTCAGGGGGATTTTAAAGAGAGCGCCGATAACCTTTGAAATCAGTGCCGATGCAATAAGAATGACAGAACCCTTTATAAAGCTTTGTTTTTTCAAGATATTCTCCTTAAAATTGTGATTTTGTTTAATAAGCGAAGATTGGTTTTATGTAAAGTGCATAACAATATATATAAATAGTAAAAAAGATGTTGATACTTGTGTAAATATATGTTATAATTATATTCAGTTATATTTTTATTTATGAAATGAGGCTGAAAATATATGAATTATAAATTTTCCGATAAGGTATCGGGACTTCAGGCTTCGGCAATCAGAGAAATTTTAAAATTCACTTCTGACCCGGAGGTTATTTCATTTGCGGCAGGAAATCCTGCACCTGAAGCTTTTCCAAAGGAAAAGGTAGCTGAAATATCAGCGGAGATTTTTAACGAGGATCCGATACTTGCACTTCAGTACAGTGTTACAGAAGGTTACACTCCTCTGCGAAATCTTCTGAAGGAACAGATGGAGAAAAAAGGCTGTTTTAACCCTGAAACGGACGATCTCATAATTACTTCCGGTGCACAGCAGTCCAATGAATTTGCTTGCAAGGTTCTCTGCAATGAGGGTGACACCCTGATTACAGAAGCGCCAAGCTTTATCGGCTCTCTTAATGCTTTCCGTTCCTATAATGTAAACCTTAAAGGGATTGAGCTTGAGGAAGGCGGAATGAATATTTCAAAGCTTGAGCAGGCACTCAAGGAATCGGAAGGGCAGAAGCTTATTTATGTTATTCCGAATTTCCAGAATCCTACCGGAGATACCATGAGCCTTGAAAAAAGAAAGGCTGTATATGAACTTGCCTGCAAATACAACGCTGTTATTTTAGAGGATAACCCATACGGTGATTTGAGATTTGACGGAGAAGATGTATGCTCAATCAAGTCAATGGACAAAGAGGGGAGAGTAATTTATTCCGGTTCCTTCTCGAAAATACTTGCTCCGGGACTTAGAGTAGGCTATGCATGCGCACCGAAGGAGATTATTCAGAAAATGGTTATCTGCAAGCAGGTTGCCGATGTTCATACAACAATATGGTCGCAGGCTGTATGCTATAAATTTATGCAGCAGTGTGACATGGATGAACATTTTGCATCATTGCGTGAGGTGTATAAAAGAAAGTGCAATCTCATGCTGGAAAATATTGAAAAGCATTTTTCAAAGAAGATTAACTATACCAGACCACAGGGTGGATTATTTATCTGGTGCAATCTTCCGGAGGGCAGTGACATGCTGCAGTTCTGTACAAAGGCGGTAAAGGATTATAAAATTGCCGTTGTTCCGGGAACTGCATTTATGATTAATGAAACAGACAATACAACTTCGTTCAGACTGAATTTCTCAACCCCTACAGATGAACAGATTGTTAAGGGTATTGAAATCTTAGGAAGAATGACAAAAGAAATGTTCGACTGAAAATACATTAAAAAGTGTATTTAAAATAAAATGTTTAAACTGAAAGGAAAAAATTAAAATGGCTAAACGTTCAATTTACGACAGATATACTGCATCACAGAAATATATTGTTGCCAGAGGACAGGCGCTTACATTTCCGGCGGCACCTTTTAAAAAAGAACTTACAGACAAGCAAGTGTACGGTATTGTAATTGATATCCCGATGTCACCTACAGTTCTTGCAACAATGGTATGCTTTATAAACGGTTCTGCAAACCTTTATTTTAACCTCGGCGGTGAGTTTGTAAATGCTGCCGGACGTTACAGAGGCGTTGCGCAGGCTTCATATGATTTCGTTAAGAATGCTTCAAATTATCTTGGCTGCTGCGAAAAGACAACTAAGTTTGATATGCCTACAGCAGGTAAGAACTTTGTTTACTTCCTTACCAAGAGCGGTGTATATAAAACAGTAATTACACCGAATGCTATTCCGGCGGATGATGAGGACAGAAGAAAGATTAACTTCTTCACTCAGAGAGTTATGAGCGAGCTGAGAACTGCACAGCTCAAGGACAAGGCGGCAGGTCTTGGTACAGGCTTTGTTGTTGCAGACAAGTAAAATATGCAATTTAAGTTGAGAAAATTAACAGAATTGTTTTGATAATCCAGGTATATTTGAATAAAAACGCCAAAGTTCAAAAAAACTATTGCATTTTGGTTCGTTTTGCTGTACTATATTAATTACGGTATTAAGCAGGGCAAAGGTGTGAATATGGAAAAATTCAGATTCAAAGATAATTATGACATAAATGATTTGCTTGAAATTATGCGTATCCTGCGCAGTCCGGGTGGTTGTCCATGGGATATGGAGCAGACACATTTGTCTATAAGAAAGGATTTTATTGAGGAGGTCTATGAAGCTGTTGAGGCTATTGACCTTGAAGATACAGACCTTTTGCGTGAGGAACTTGGAGATGTTCTGCTTCAGGTTGCTTTTCACTGTCAGATTGAAACCGAAAAGCAAAGTTTTACTTTTGATGATATATGCGATGAGCTATGCAAAAAGCTTATTGTAAGGCATCCGCATGTCTTTGGCGAGGTTACTGTTTCCGATACAGGCGAGGTTCTGAAAAACTGGGACAGCATAAAGAAACAGACCAAAGGGCAGGAAACCTATTCAGATACGCTTGAAAGCGTTGCAAAGTCGCTGCCGGCGCTGATGCGTGCCCAGAAGCTTGGCAAAAGAGCCATGAGAGCCGGAATGGATTTCAGGTCGGCTGAAGATGCATTTGAATGCATAAGGCTTGAAACAGACGAGCTTGCGGAGGCTATGAAAAGCGGAGACAAGCAGCATATAGAAGAAGAATTTGGTGATTTACTTTTTTCATGCGTTAATACTGCAAGACATCTTGATATTGACGCTGAAGAAGCACTTACAAAGGCTTCCGAAAAATTTATAAAGAGATTCAGGGAAACTGAAAAGTTAGTTACACTTAGCGGAGCTGATATGACGGCTCTTAGCATAGATGAGCTTGATGTTTACTGGCATCAGGCAAAGGATAATCTAAAATAATTTAGAGAATCAAAAGAAAAATGGAGGAAATTAATATGACAAAGGCAGAATTAATTACACAGATTGCAGAAAAGGCAGAACTTTCAAAGAAGGATTCAGAAAAGGCTCTTGCAGCAGTTGTTTCATCTATCACAGAAGCTCTTACAAACGGCGATAAGGTGCAGCTTGTTGGTTTTGGTACATTTGAAGTACGTGACCGTAAGGAAAAGGAATCAAAGAACCCAAGAACAGGCGAAACAATTATCGTTCCTGCAAAGAAGGCTCCTGCTTTCAAGGCTGGTAAGGCTTTAAAGGATGCTGTAAACGCATAAGAAAGATTACATTCGGCAGAGCTTGAACCGCTCTGCCATTTTGTTTTTTTGAAGGGAGATATAACATGAGACTTGATAAGTATCTTAAGATAACCAGACTTATAAAGAGAAGAACCGTAGCAAATGAGGCGTGTGATGCAGGGAAAATTTCAGTAAACGGTAAAATAGCAAGGGCATCCTATGACGTTAAAATAGGTGATGAAATTGAAATTAATATGGGTTCAAAGCCACTGAAAGTAAAAGTATTAAACGTTACAGAGCATGCCACAAAGGAAAATGCAGCTGATAATTACACTGTAATTTCTTAAAAATTTAAAAAATGACCCCGTCTTACAATATAATTGCAAAATAATACTTGACATTTTACTGAAAAAAGTATACAATAAAAGTATTGTATAACTTTGCACAATTATTACTGCGGCTATATGCGGCTGTAATTAAATCATTATTTTTAAGTTGAAATTGTTTGATGCTGTGGGAAGTCAGAGTGGGGTCCGGCTTCGGTTTCAAATCAATTCGATATATTGGTATGTAAGCTTATATACCTTTAATTTAATTCTTGCATTTTGGTGCTTTAATAAAATAAAAAAATATGAATAAAATTATGGCAACATTATCCTGCCGGAGTAATATAGTTATTGTACAATTTCTATAACTATTATAAAAGGAGGTAATGTGCGGGCAATGGATATTACGATTGTAATTATCTGCTGTGCAGCGGCACTTATTGTCGGAGCGGCTGTGGCCGGTATTATATGCTTCAGACTGGGTGTTGCATACAGAAAAAAGCAGGCAGAATCAGTAATGGGTTCCGCTGAAAAGGAAGCCGAAAAGATTCTTGCTGACGCTGACAAAGAAGCAGAGACTAAAAAGAAAACCGCATTGGTTGAAGCAAAAGACGAAATTCATAAACTTCGTACAGATGCTGATAAGGAAATTAAAGACAGACGTTTTGAGATTTCCCGTCAGGAAAGAAGAATCCAGCAGAAAGAAGAATCCCTTGACAAGAAGAATGACAACCTTGAAAAGAAGGAGGAAATTCTTCAGGGAAAAATCAAAAGCGCTGAAGAAAAACTCAAGGAAGCAGAAACAATCAAGAGAAGTCAGATGGATATTCTTGAGAGAATTTCAGAGTTTACCAAGGAACAGGCAAAAGAGTATATTCTCAATATGCTTGACGGGGACCTTGTTCATGAAAAAGCTGTAAAAATAGCAGGCTATGAACAGCAGGTCAAGGAAGAATGTGAAGAAAAGGCAAGAAGCTATATTTCACTTGCTATTGCAAAATGTGCATCGGATCAGGTTTCTGAAGCAACAGTTTCAGTAGTCCCGCTTCCGAATGATGAAATGAAGGGCAGAATCATCGGTCGTGAGGGCAGAAATATAAGAACCTTTGAAACACTTACAGGTGTTGACCTTATTATTGATGATACCCCTGAAGCTATTACATTGTCATGCTTTGACCATGTCAGACGTGAAGTGGCAAGAATTGCCCTTGAAAAGCTTATCGCTGACGGACGAATTCATCCGACACGTATTGAAGAAATGGTTGACAAGGCAAGACGTGAGGTTGAATACAGAATCAAGCAGGAAGGCGAAAGAGCCGTTCTTGAAACAAATGTACACGGCATGAACCATGAGCTTATAAAGCTTATCGGACGTCTTAAATTCAGAACAAGCTATCGTCAGAATGTTTTAAACCATTCAATTGAGGTTGCGCAGCTGTCAGGTATACTGGCTTCTGAGCTGGGTGTTGATGCAAATCTTGCAAGACGTGCCGGACTTCTTCATGATATCGGCAAGGCGCTTACGGCTGAAATTGAGGGTTCACACGTTCAGATTGGTGTTGATGTCTGCCGTAAGTACAAGGAAAATGCAGAGGTTATTCACGCAATTGAAGCGCATCATAATGATGTTGAGCCAAGAACAGTTGTTGCGTGTATCGTTCAGGCTGCTGACGCTATTTCAGCTGCAAGACCTGCTGCAAGAAGCGAAAACTATGAAAACTACATAAAGAGACTTCAGAAGCTTGAAGAAATCTGTACTTCATATGAGGGCGTTGATAAGTGCTATGCTGTTCAGGCAGGACGTGAAGTAAGAGTTATGGTTACTCCTGAAGTTATCAATGATGAGCGCATGGTTATTGTTGCAAGAGATATTGCAAAACAGATTGAAAATGAAATGGATTATCCGGGTCAGATTAAGGTTAATATGATTCGTGAAAGCCGTGCGGTTGATTATGCAAAATAAAATTAAAGGCTGTGCTTAATGCACAGCCTTTTCTTTGTATCAATAAGACTTGCCGAAAGGAAAAGGTTTAGCCTTGTTGGAGTTTTCAGAGGAGAAAAGTGCATTTGCATTTTTATCTGAACAGTTGTTAAACATGAATAATATAGAGATATTGTATTTGTAAGAATTATAGAAATTGTATTATAGTTAATATTTTTTTGGAAAAATATTGCAATTTATATTGCTTTGATGTATAATGTAATTGGAAATAAAAGCCTATAATTTATATGAAAGGAATGATTGTTATGATGAAATTAAAAAAGACAGTAAAATCGCTTGCGGCGGCTGTAATTACTCTTTCGCTTGCATGTGTCACTGTGCCGTTTACTGCATCTGCGAATACTGATACAACAACTATCAGCTTTTGGCAGGGTGATGTAAATGGCGATGGAGATGTATCGACAGCTGATGTTGTACTTGTTTTAAGATATCTTAATGGCAGTGTAGGAGCAAGTGTTCAGCAGCTTACAAGAATGGATGTTTTTACCAATAAGGTCATAGAAATGCAGGATTACAATAAAATTTTGGATTTTGCTGCTAATATTGAAACACCGCAGTTCGTAGAATCTGAACTATATAGTGCTATTGATTGCACCTCAAGAAGGTATTCTAAATATGATTATGAGCTTGAGAAAGAAATGGGAAATTATGTTATCACTGCAAATACATCGTCTGCAGGTGTCAATTCAAGAATATTTGAAACATATAATGATTACAGAGATTATGAAAATCTGAACACAGTACAATTGGATTTAGATGGTAACATAGGAAGCGGCTTTATCGTCGGCGAGCATGTTGTTGCAACAGCGGCACATTGCCTTTATGGTTCCGATGGTAATGGAGGTTTCACTTTTTGCCCGAATGTTGAAATAAATGTGTATAATGCTGCCGGAACGCAGATTGTACAGACATATACTCCTGTATCAGCTCATATCCCTGTTAATTATAGGGCGCATCTCACTATAGGGGACGGCTTTGAAGATAATTATGATTATGCACTGCTTTATGTTGAGGAAGATTTATCTTCACATGGAATATGGTCGCTTGGATGTATGACAACAGAATTTATGGCAACAGGTTCTAATGTAATAGCAAGTGGATTTACTGCGCATGATTCAGTTTATTCCAGATATTACAGCAGAGGTCCTATTCGTAACCCTGTGGAGATTGACACAGGAAAAAATAACATGGATTTGCGGTTTACTTCAGAATCTAAATTATATGGTGGAAAAAGCGGCGGACCTGTATATTATGAAGCTACATATGGCGGCAATACAATTAAATCTGTAATAGGAATTGGCACCGGAGCGGAACCTCAAAGCAATAATACCTGGGGAACAAGAATAACCCCTACAATTTTACAATTCTATTTGAATAATCCTTGTTTTTAATTTAATGTAGGTGTTTTTATAAAAAAATAATTAAGAAAGCTTTTGCAGGAATTATGACAGCAACCCTTTTTATGACCTCTGCAATTTCTGTATCTGCTATGGCTTGCGTATATGATCTTGAAAATGAAAAATACCGCAGTTATGTTGACACTTTGACAGAAAGCCCAAGAGAAGAAGATTTATTGTTTTTAGTTCCGGAAATTGATGAAATGGAAACAAAACATATATATAATATTTACGATGATACTGATAGGATAGTTGTTTATGAATATGGCAATGAAACGACAAGGTTTTTTTCCAGCGGAAATGTAACCTGGAGTGGTTAATCTGTAAGAGTTAACTATGATAGCGGCAAGGACCTTATCCCTGTTACTGAGGATGAATTAATTGCTTTTTTGGAAGAAAAAAACATGAAAGCCAAACTTAGTAAGTATAATGTATGTGAAAACCTAGAAGGAGTAGATACAAATATTTCGTTATCTTTTGATGAAGATGCAGATTTGGATGACAAAATTGATATCAGTGTTGAACTTCATAAGGAATATGGGTTTGTTCCATTTTTTTACAGACAGACAACTGTTAAGATGTTTTCCGATCCGGTAGCTACTGTAACGCCAACTCTTGCAGGAGATGCAGATCTTAATGGCGAATGCGGAATTGCAGATGTTGCGCTTATTACAAAATATACTGCAAGTTCTGAGCTTTACCCGATTGATGATCCGACAGCACTTGCTAACGCCGATATAAATCAGGACAGCGAAGTGAATGCAGCTGATGTAGGAATTCTCATTGAAATTATGCTCGGCAATTATGAAAGCGCTGTATAAATAATATTGTAAACATCCGTCTTGTTTAAGGCGGATGTTTTTCGCTGTGCAAAAACACAAAAGCTCCTTCCAAAAAAAGAAGGAGCCTTTGTATGTGACCGGACCGATAAGCCGGGTTCTGTCGTGTACGGCAATTTATCTAGGCCTGAAGTTGCCCTCAGGCTCAAGCCGCCATTACTTTTACATCCATCGAGCAAATGTTGATGTAAAAGTACCAATAGGCGTTGCATCGGATAGGGTTTACAGGGCAATACAGTCTCCTGTATTCCGGTGAGCTCTTACCTCGCCTTTCCACCCTTACTCGTAGAACGAGCGGTATATTTCTGTTGCACTTTCCCGGGAGTCGCCTCCGGCTGATGTTATCGGTTATCCTGCTCTGTGATGCCCGGACTTTCCTCGTAAACTAAAACGTTTCCGCTGCCGTATAGTCCGCTCACATAATAATTATATTTGATTTTTTCGGATTTGTCAACCTTGCGGCATGTTTTTAATCATTTTTAATACTTATTTTGAAAAAAATATTTTTTTGTGTTACAATTTGATGTGCCTGTTCGTATTACAGGTGAAGTACTTCAAAAGCTCATGGAGGTGAGAGCGTGGACAAAATACATATGGAGCAGATGTACGAAAAATACAGTGATACGGTTTTTCGTACAGCCTACTCGATTGTGAGGAATATTGCGGAGGCAGAGGATATAACATCTGATGTTTTTATGAAGCTTTTTACATACGAAAAGAATTTTGAAAGTGATGAGCATGAGAAGGCATGGATTATACGAATTACAATAAATAAGTGCAAGGACTTATTCAGGTCGTTTCGTATTAAAAATCGTATTACCATGGAAAGCTGGCAGTCTTACTGTGAAACGCCGGAGGAATCAGCGGTAATGGAGGCTGTAATGAAGCTGCCTGAAAAGTACAGGGTGGCAGTTCATCTGTTTTATTTTGAGGGCTACTCAACAGATGAAATCGGACAAATGCTTGGCGTTAAAGGGCATACAGTCCGCACAAGGCTTTCAAGGGCAAGAAGTCAGCTTGCAAAATTACTTGGAGAGGAGTTTTGTTTATGAAAATGAATGATTATAAAAATGTTTTGAATCGTATGCATCCAAGAGAAGGGCTTGAAAATGAAATTATTGACAAATGCATGAATACTGAGGAAAAAAGGTTTAAAAAGAGACGTTTTGCACCTGTAATTGCTGTTGCGGCAGCGGTTTGCATAGGTACTGTGGGAGTAAGTGCGGCTATGAATTATGACTGGATAAAATCTTTCTTTGAGGATGATTTTGCCATTTCCGAAGATATTGAATCACTCGTTGCCGAAACAAGCAATTATGAGTGCTACAGTAACTGCGGCATAAAAATGTCCCTTGATGGCGTTGTAGCTGATGAACAGTCGATTTACTGCCAGTTCAATATAGATGAAATGCCGGAGGGGTATGATATTGAAAATCTGTATATCTGGGAACTGGCATCGGAATCCTATGATGTTGTCAGTGAAAACGATAGTAGCGGAGCCGCAACATTTTACGGTTCTGTAAATGATGAGGGAAAATATGTAGTTATGTATTCAGTTGATACAATAGATTTTAGCAGTAATGATAATATAGCTATTCATTTATATAATGATGATGAATTTTTTGAATTTTCAAATGGCAAAAGTAATATAAATACACTTTATAACCAGGGCTGCGAAAATTATCCATATGATTTAATGACGGTTGAGAATCTTGAAACATATAACTACAATATGGATTATGTTCTTATAAAATTCGACCTTCATTTTGATGATGTTCCTGTTCTTGAAATTTCATCTGACCAAATGAAAATACAAAACGATATGTTTAACAAAATAAAAATCACTCCTTTTAAAATGATTACAACCAATTATACCGAATATCATATTGTTGATGATGTGGAAATCGTGATGGATAATGGTGAAAGAATCGTATCAGGCTATAGCAGCTTTGCTTCGTTTGATTATATAACCGATGAAGAAGTAGAAAATTTACCTGTTGATACAGATGGATTCCATGTTGAACAATATCAATGGATTTCTGAAAATGTTGATTATCAGTTTGAGGGAAAGCAGGTCTGGGAATTCAAAGAACCTATAAATCCCGAAAATATTGCCGAAATTTATATAGGAGATAAGTGTATTTACACAAAGTAAGCGCATAATTTTCGGTGTATTGACAATTTTTTGACGACTTTTCCGTAAAACCCTTGCATTTTTTCAAAAAAAGTTATATAATGTATATGTATGAAAATTATTTGGAAAGGTTGTTTTAAAAATGTTAATTTTAGTTGTAAACGCAGGAAGCTCATCACTCAAGTATCAGCTTATCGATATGGACGGTGAAAAGGTTATCGCAAAGGGTAACTGTGACAGAATCGGTATTGA
>SVNU01000142.1 GCA_015066715.1 Ruminococcus sp.
TGTCTGTTCGGTAGTTCCTTCCAATTTATCTTGAAGATACGATAAAAGAATGCTTTTGAAGAAAACTACTATAATTATGTTATCAGCTTATTAAATACGGAGGAATGATATAATGAAAAAACAAATTATAGCCATAACACTTGCATTAACGGCAATATCATTCAGCGGCATTAATTCGGCTGCGGATCGATTGAACCCGGAGGTAGGTGACGGTAAATATAACGGATATGACTTGGAGTGTCCTTGGTTATTTCATGTTAACAGCGGTGATAATATGTATTGTTGGCATTACCGCTATGATGATGATAAAAATCCTTACATTTGCTTTGAATATGTTATGAGCGAATATACAAATAAAATAGTAAAGGTTCCTGACAGCATAAACGGGGAAACAATGAAGTATATCAAGGGTAGCTGTGAGGTAAAGGGATTTGACCTGAACCCCGAAAACCCGTATATGGAGTGTATAGACAATGTTATTTTCAGCGAGGACAAAAAGAAGCTGATGTCTTATGCGAGACTCGATGAAAGAACGGAATATGTCATTCACGAAGGGACGGAAATTATATGTGTGGATTCTTTCTCGGCGTGTGAAAACTTAAAAAGTGTAACAATGCCTGATTCAGTAAAGATAATAGAACCCTACGCATTCTCAATCTGCAATATTGAGCAATACAATATCCCTGACAATGTTGAAGTATTAAGTCAAGGTTGTTTTAGCAACAACAAGAATTTGAGACAAATCAATATATCAAAGAAATCAAAGTTAAAGGAAATACAATCAGCGGCATTTGGTGGTGAAACAAAACTGGAAGAACTATATTTACCATCGTTTAATATCAAAATCGACAAAATGGCATTTGGATCCACCTATGAAAAAACGCTAAAAACCCAGCTTAAAAGCTACGTTCAGCCGCAGATAACCGTGTCAGAAAACAAGCTGAGCTGGGAGAAAATCCCCAATGCGTCTTACTACGAAATATACCAAAAGCTGAACAGCGGCGAATACAAACTGCTGAAAACAACGAAAGCGAACGCCTGCAAGTTTACAACGCTGAAAAGCGGCAAAAATTACACCTTTGCGGTGAAGCCTGTGGCTGTTATTCCTGCGGCGAATTTCGACAAGGAAAAGGACGAGGGAGTTTATCCCGAAAACTTTACTATTGAAGGAACAATGTCAGAGGATATTGTTCTGACAGGGGAATAATAGATTGTATGGGTGATATGACGTAACGATAATTGGTATAATCATATCATCTAATTGTGCAAAGATACAAATGGTAGCAAATATTTTTATCGTTATTAAGGAAACAAATACTGCATAAAAAAGGAGTCTGAATAATAATGAAAAAGGTTGGAAAAGCAGCTGTAATACCAATATTGCTGGTTTTATCACTAAGCACCGTTCCCGTTTCAGCGGATACATACTATGATTTTGTAATTTATGATCCTGAAAAAAATGAATATTACAGTGCAAGCCATAATTCAGAAACAGGTGAAATGCTTATAGATCATACGCCCATATACTTTTATAGTCAAGGCTCGGAATCGGAAGTAGGTGACGGCAAATATAAAGGGTATAATCTTTATTATGAATACCCGGATCAATTCTCCGTTCATAATGATCGCAGTTGGTGGTGGGAGGGCAGCAAGAAAAGCGGTTATACGATTTATTGGGTAGGTGGCAGTAATACGAATTATGACTATGCGACTATTAAGATACCCGACAGTATAAACGGTGTTGATGTTGTTGATATAAAAGGCAGCTGTGATTTTAAAGCGTTCGATCTTAACAGTAATAATAAACATTTAAAATGCGCTGACAATGTTGTTTTCAGTAAGGACGGAAAAAGGCTTATAGCCTATGCACAGTATGATAAACGCTGTGAATACGCTGTTCCGGAGGGAACGGAGATCATAGAACGCAAAGCAATATGGAACTGTCCATATCTTCGAACCATAACAATACCCGATTCGGTAACTGAGATAAGAGAGAACGCCTTAGCTTCTTCTAATTATAATCTTTCTCTTGTTAATTTTTACGATTTCTATGTAACGATCGACAGAGGGGCATTCGGTCCCCTCAAAAATCAGTCCGAGCTTATGCTGAAAAGTGGTGTGACTGTTATCCTAAAATTGAAGGGAAATACCATTTTATGGAATAAAGTTTCAGCAGCTTCATATTATGAAATTTATCAAAAACTTAACAACGGCGAATACAAACTGCTGAAAACTACCAAAGATACTGCCTGCAAGTTTACAACACTGAAAAGCGGCAAGAATTACACCTTTGCGGTGAAGCCCATAGCCATAATCCCTGCGGCGAATTATAATAAGGAAGATGACGAAGGAATTTATCCTGAAAGCTTTACTATTGAAGGTACAATGTCAGAGGATATTGTTCTGACAGGAAAATAATAGATTGTATTGCCGTAATGAAACAAAACAATTTCGACAGGTTTGCAATTTGGCTCAATTGACGAAAAAAATCCCAAAAGGAAGAACTTTCCTAAATTATACAAAAGGCACTTGATTTTTGCCGAAATATATTGTATAATTATTTTATGCGGTGTTCGGATTTATCCATCATCGGCGAAAATTTGAAAGGAGTTTGTAACTACTATGATTTATTCTCATGAGGTTGAAACAATGTGCCCCGTTGCACAGGGCGTTGCGCACGGTGCCGCTCCAATCCCCGAAGAAGCTAAGTGGGTAAAGGCTAAGGAAATCAAGGACATTTCCGGTTTTACACACGGTGTGGGCTGGTGTGCTCCTCAGCAGGGTACTTGTAAGCTTACCCTCAATGTTAAGGAAGGCGTTATCCAGGAGGCTCTCGTTGAGACTATCGGATGTTCGGGTATGACTCATTCCGCAGCTATGGCTGCTGAGATCCTTCCCGGCAGAACTATTCTCGAGGCGCTCAACACTGACCTCGTATGTGACGCTATCAACACAGCTATGAGAGAGCTTTTCCTCCAGATCGTTTACGGACGTTCCCAGTCCGCATTCTCTGAGGACGGTCTTGTTATCGGTGCAGGTCTTGAGGATCTCGGAAAGGGTCTTCGTTCACAGGTTGGTACAATGTACGGTACTCTCGCAAAGGGTCCCCGTTACCTCGAAATGACCGACGGCTACGTTACAGGCATTGCTCTTAACGAAGATGATGAGATCATCGGCTATCAGTTCGTTAACTTCGGCAAGATGATGGATTTCATCAAGGGCGGAGATGACGCTAATACTGCATTTGAGAAGGCTAAGGGTCAGTACGGAAGAGTTGCTGACGCTGCCAAGATCATCGATCCCAGAAAGCAGTAATTTCCGAATAATTATCAAGGAGGTAAATCTACAATGGCTTTGTTTGAATCATATGAAAGACGTGAAAAGCAGATCCTTGCTGTTCTCAGCCAGTACGGCATCAGCTCCATTGAGGAGGCTGCCGAGGTTACTAAGGCAAAGGGTCTTGACATCTACAAGCTTGTTGAGGGCATTCAGCCCATCTGTTTTGAGAACGCTAAGTGGGCTTACACAGTAGGCTGTGCTATAGCTATCAAGAAGGGCTGCACAAGAGCTGCTGACGCTGCTGCTGCTATCGGCGAGGGTCTTCAGGCTTTCTGTATCCCCGGCTCTGTAGCTGATCAGAGAAAGGTTGGTCTCGGTCACGGAAACCTCGGAAAGATGCTTCTTGAGGAAGAGACCGAGTGCTTCGCATTCCTGGCAGGTCACGAGTCCTTCGCTGCTGCTGAGGGTGCTATCGGTATCGCTGAAAAGGCTAACAAGGTTAGAAAGCAGCCTCTGAGAGTTATCCTTAACGGTCTCGGCAAGGACGCTGCTCAGATCATTGCAAGAATCAACGGCTTTACATACGTTGAAACTGAGATGGACTACCACACAGGCGAGGTTAAGGAAGTATTCCGCAAGTCCTACTCCGACGGCCTCAGATCAAAGGTTAACTGCTACGGTGCTAACGACGTAACAGAGGGCGTTGCTATCATGTGGAAGGAAGGCGTTGACGTTTCCATCACAGGTAACTCCACTAACCCCACTCGTTTCCAGCATCCTGTTGCAGGCACATACAAGAAGGAATGTGTTGAAAAGGGCAAGCAGTACTTCTCCGTTGCTTCCGGCGGCGGTACAGGACGTACCCTCCACCCCGACAATATGGCTGCAGGTCCTGCTTCCTACGGTATGACTGATACTATGGGACGTATGCACTCTGACGCTCAGTTCGCAGGTTCTTCTTCCGTTCCCGCTCACGTTGAGATGATGGGTCTTATCGGTATGGGTAACAATCCTATGGTTGGTGCTACTGTTGCTTGTGCTGTTGCGGTTGAGGAAAGCTGGAAAAAATAATTCAGGACTTACCGAAATTGCGAAAGCAAGAATAAATAAAGGTCTTAGTATTGCAGATATAACCCGACTTACAGGCTTAAGTTATGATAATTATATCAAATACGAGCGTGAAGAGGTTGAGGAGCAATACAAGTGCATTGAAACGCTGAAAAAGCTTTCTGATGTGCTGAAAATTGACCTTTTGACCGATTACCATAAATTTAAGATGGATTCTGTTGCAATAGTTAAAGGCTATATGCTTAACAATAAGCTTTCTATTCAAAAGCTTGCAGAACTTTGCGAAGTAAGTGCAACAACCGTCAAGAATTGGCGTAGAGGCACTTGTTCTCCGTCTTACGAATTATGGGAAAAGTTTTTCAAATGATAATATGTAACCCTCTCGGTTTAAAAATCGGGAGGGTTATTTGTTTAATCAGTTCTTTGCTGTTTCTGCCAGCTGCTTAATAGCTTCCATGACAGCTTCTATGTAGATTTTGTCAAAGTTAGGCTTATCTTCTGGAAGATGAACGATGACTTTTATAGGTGCAGATTTTCTCATAACGCAACACCTACACTTTCTCCGAGGGTATGACAAGAAAAACTGTTGCAGGTAAAAACAGCAATAGCTAATATGATATTCGATTTCATTAAAATCAATTCTCCAATACAAATATATTAGCCTATTAAGTAACATTATAATTACATACCAAATACGAAAATGGAATAAATCCCATTGTTTTGGGCTTTTTCAATGTTTTTGAAGAACCTTTTTCTGATTTTAATTATTCAAGTATTTTATTTTTGTATGTAGTTAGGCTTGACCTACAAAATAATCGTATCTTTGTTTTTCAGTATTTGTGTATTGACGCAGATTTTCAAGTTCAATTGTGATATTTGTAACATCAGTATAATACAGAGAGGCAACATTGATATTTGCATTTATCATATCTCCGTATTTTTTTATTTTATTTTGCAGTATGACTA
>SVNU01000143.1 GCA_015066715.1 Ruminococcus sp.
TAAAGGGAAATGTTCTGAAAACGTATATTCTTTCTTAAGGCAACACCGCACAAAGATTGTGCGGTTTTGCCTTAAAACATACTTAAAGCCTGCGGTTAGAACACCGCAGGCTTTTTAGGATTAATCTGACATATTTTCTTCTATATACTCTTTCACTTGTCTGAAAAGTTTCATTGCATCGGGATGATTATTTCCAACAAACACAACTTCTTCAGCAACATTTTTTTCAGCAACAATATTTTTTGACGCAAATTCAAGCTTCTCACAAATACTGCCAAGCTTTTCGCAGCCTATATTACGTGCATTTGATTTTAGTGCATGGATATTTACTATATAATTCTGCCAGTCCTTTTCATCAAGGTACTTGTTAAGCTCTGCATGCTTGTCTTCATACATTGCACAAAACATTTTAAGTATTTTCTTATAAAGCTTTTCCATGTTTCCACAGTTTGCAATACCTGCTGCACGGTCAATCAGATCCAAATCAGCTTTATTTTCTTCATAAAATGAATCAGCTTCAGTCTGATTATTTACTTCACTCATACTAATCTTATCATCCGGAATATATTTTATCAGAAGTTCCTCTAGCTGTACTGTATTAACAGGCTTGCTTATATAATCGGTAAAGCCTTCTGAAATGTACATATCATAAACACCAGAAATTGCATTGGCAGTAAGCGCAATGACAGGAGTTTCCTTATTGAGATTATCCGACATCTCTCTGGACTTCTTGAGCGTTTGAATACCATCCATATCCGGCATCATATGATCAAGAAAAACAATATCGAATTTTTCGATTTTCATAAGTTCCAACGCTTCATGACCGCTCATACAGGTTGTTATCCTTATCAATGTATCCTTTATAAGATTTTTTATTACAAGAAGATTCATTTTATTGTCATCAACAATAAGTATATGCGCATTCGGTGCCGTAAACTTAACCTTATATTCATGCATAACACCTGATGCCTTACGATATTTCTTTTCAAAATCACCTATAACCGAAGTTCCGGAAGTCTTCTGACTTACAATAATTGTAAATGTTGAACCTTTGCCGTAAACACTTTCAACTCCGATTTTACCGTTCATCATATTGATTATTTTATGTGTAATTGCAAGTCCGAGACCTGTACCCTCAATATTTCTGTTCTTTTCAAGGTCAAGCCTCTGGAAGCCCTTAAACAGAGATGAAAGGTTTTCCTCACGTATTCCTATACCGGAATCCTCTACAATGAGTTTAAGATTTATTTCATTATCTGACACCGGAATCTGACTTACAGCCAGTCTGACATGTCCGTTCTGAGTATATTTTACAGCGTTATTGAGAAGGTTAATAAGAACCTGCTTGATTCTGATTTCATCCCCTATAAGTTTTTCCGGAATATCCTCAGCAACAGAAATATCAAAGTCAAGTTGTTTCTCGTCTGCCTTGACTTTAATCATCGTAATAACATCATTCAATACCTTACCGATATTGTATTCATGAATATCAATTTCCATTTTTCCGGATTCGATTTTTGAAAAATCAAGAATATCATTTATCGTAGACAAAAGAGTGTTGCTTGCCGCTTCAATATTAGCCGCATATTCAAGTATAGCCTTGTCCTTACATTCACGAAGTATCATTTCATTCATACCTATTATAGCATTTATAGGTGTTCTGATTTCGTGGGACATATTGGCAAGAAAATCACTTTTTGCACGGTTTGCATTTTCAGCAAGGTTTTTCTTATGTCTTAATTCATCATTTTCACGTGCCTTTTCATATGCATTTATAAGATTATGCATTGTTGTTGCTGTACGCTTGCTGAGCATTGTGAAAATTGCAGATACAGCAAAAACCGTAAGACCACGAGGAAGAATTGAAAAGATAATAACATTAATAAGTAAGGGGAAATTCTTATCAGGAACGAAATTCAGATAGTATGATATCAGCTGTGCCGCTGAAACACCTAAAATTGTAAGAATCGACGCATAAAGATTGACCTTTCCGGAAAAGTAAAGGCTTGCAATTGCAATAGGGTATATGTATATGGTTATCACGTGGAAGGAAAGTATTGACGCAGATATTACTATAAACAGCACTGCACATAAAACGATTACATACTTGACCCATGACTGTGCTTTGAAAACCTTTACAAGTACTGCCGGAGCAAGCAGCAGGGACATGCCTAATATTGTTGAAACGGTCATTGCAGTAAATGGTACAATAAAAATCCCAAGAAGATTAAGTATGTAAATAAGAGCATAAACAAGCGATGTAAGTGCCATTACCCTTGCTGCGGCTTTATTGGCACTGTATTCATTTTCTTTTAAAAGTCCCATTGTAATCAACTCACTTTATCGAAATCTGTTATTCTGTCGTTTTTGCAAAAATAAATCATACATATAAAAATTATACACTTTTATTAATAAAAAGTCAAGCAAACATATATTTTTAAACCATTTATCCTCTAAACAATATCAATTATTTCTCTTATTGCATTTTCCACTGAATTAACCTCACGTTCAAATTCAGCTGCGGATACACGAAACGCCCCGTTTCCGAGAATAATTACCTGTTCAAGATTATCCGATGTTGCAACACGTACCCTGTGCTGCCTGCCGATTTCATGAGTGACCTTTTCAATGTACATATCTGCCGTTTCCGCTTCCTTTGTATATACAACATTAATATTATGAACCTTTTCTACGTTTCTTTTGCCGCCTTTTACCTTGTATGCGTCAAAGACAAGTATAAGCTCGCACTGCCTGAAGCCCTGATAATTGCAAAGCTTATCTATCAGTCTGTTTCTTGCTGTATCCAGATTATCCTGCGCAAGCTTTTTAAGCTCATCCCATGCAAAAATTATATTGTACCCGTCAACCAGCAGATACTCCGGTCCTTTAGGCACAGGAGATGCTTTATACTTTACATTTTCCTTTTTCCGTACCGGTTCAAAGGCTTTTCTTTCATCACGCTTTATTTTACCATAGGTACGCTCAAATATTTCCATAAGCTCCTTATCAGAGGCTAAAATATCCTTATAACGCCTTATCTGAACAGGAGTTATTTCTGTTTCTTCAAATGCCTTTTCTTCCTTTATACAGGATGGCAGATGCATGTAATTTTCAACCTCGTCCCATTTTACAACAAAGCCTGCCCCATGAGAACAGAAAACGGAATCAGCAGTATTTGCGGTATCGCTGTCACAGTTATATCCGATATTCTCAATCACCTCATCTGAATTGTGACACTCACAGTAACCGCCGACAGTACATGAAAGTCTGCCCCGACCTTTGGTATAGCTTATAACCTCACTGTGATAGTCGCACATTTCCGAAACAGGTGCCTGTCCATGAATTACCGTCATTTCTCCGAAAACCTCCGGAGGATTGAAGTCTGCACACATCTGCTGAAAATCAGTAAGCGCTCTGCCTGTATTCTCTGTAGGTATTTCAAGTCTGAACTTATAGAAAGGCTCAAGAAGTATGCTCTTATTTCTGCGAAGTCCCTGCCGCACTGCTCTGTATGTAGACTGACGGAAATCACCGCCCTCGGTATGCTTTAAATGTGCCTTACCCGATTTCAGGGTGATTTTAATGTCAGTTATCGGCGAACCTGTCAGCACGCCTATATGAGTTTTTTCCTTGAGATGAGTCAGAATAAGTCTCTGCCAGTTTTTGTCAAGTATCTCCTCACGGCAGTCGGTTTCAAAAACAAGTCCGCTTCCACGTTCTGCCGGTTCTATCAGAAGATGCACCTCCGAATAATGCTTCAGCGGCTCATAGTGTCCCACACCCTCGGAAATATCCGTTACTGTTTCACGGTAGGCAATGCTTCCCGAAGTAAATTCAACCTCAAATCCGAACCGTTCCTTTATAATTTCAGACAGAATTTCAAGCTGTATTTTACCCATAAGCTTTATCTGAATCTGCTCCGAACTTTCGTCCCACATGACATGCAGCTGCGGGTCCTCCGCTTCAAGAGTACGCAGCTTTGTAAGTGCTGTATGACTGCTGATTTCGGGCGGAAGAATAATTCCGTAGCTTAAAACAGGCTCTAAAATCGGTTGAAATGAGTTTTCCTCACAGCCGATACCCTGTCCGCAGAAAGCCGCAGAAAGTCCTGTAACCGCACAGATTGTACCAACATCAGCTTCGTCAGCAACGCTGTATTTGTTTCCTGAATAAATACGTATCTGATTTATTTTTTCCTCATAAAGGGTATTGTCGACCGTATATTTCAAAGGTGTTTTCACCTTCAGCTGTCCTCCGGTTATTTTCATATGGGTAACACGGTTTCCATGTTCATCCTCGGAGATTTTATAGATTTTTGCACCGAAGCTGTCATTATACTGCGGCATAACAGCATAACTGCCTATCAGCTCAAGAAGCCTGTCAACCCCGTCCATTTTCAGCGCCGACCCAAAGCAGCAAGGAAACACCTTTCCGTCTGCAATACAGCGTTTTATTGTATCATCCGACAGAGCTTCCTTTTCCAGATACTCCTCCATAAGGCTTTCATCGCACAATGAAAGCTCCTCAAAAAACGCCTGCCTGTCAGGATTTCCAAAGTCCACACAGCCGTCAGAAAGGCGTTTTTTAAGGGTATACATAACATTATCACGGCTGACATTCGGCAGGTCTGTCTTGTTTACAAATATGAAAACAGGGATATTGTATCTTTTCAGCAAATCCCAGAGTGTTTCGGTATGAGACTGCACCTTTTCACTGCCGCTTATTACAAGTATTGCGTAATCGGTAACCTGGAGGGTACGTTCTGTTTCATTTGAGAAATCGGAATGTCCGGGAGTATCAAGGAGGGTGTATGCTGTATCGTCAATAGTAAAGCCGCCCTGCTTTGAGAAAATAGTAATTCCTCTTTCACGTTCGAGAAAATGTGTATCAAAAAAAGTGTCACGATGGTCGACACGTCCCCATTTTCTTATGACACCTGTTTTATATAAAATCGCCTCTGACAATGTTGTTTTACCCGAATCGACATGTGCCAGTATGCTAAGCGTTATTTTTTTCATAGCCTTGCTCCCAAAAGTCAGTATATTAAAATTGTAGCATAAAATCAAAGATTATTCAATAGCTTTTACTACATTTGTATGTGTAAAATTTTCGTAGGCAGCTAAATTTAAATTTATCTTTCATACTTTCTATTCATTTCTTTGCTTGCACAAAGAAACGAACCAAAGAAATGCACAAGCTTTTTCTTTTCTTCGAAACAGAAAAAGCTTGACCAAAAAGAAAAAATTCTATGCATGAATTTGTCAATTAAATAATAATGTTTCCCTGTACCTGTCAACTTCA
>SVNU01000144.1 GCA_015066715.1 Ruminococcus sp.
AGATACAGGGAAACATTATTATTTAAGTGACAAATTCATGCATAGAATTTTTTCTTTTTGGTCAAGCTTTTTCTGTTTCGAAGAAAAGAAAAAGCTTGTGCATTTCTTTGGTTCGTTTCTTTGTGCAAGCAAAGAAATGAACAGAAAGTATGAAAGATAAATATAAATTTATCGGACCCACCCTGAGCAAGCCCGATATTTTTTATTCTGCCGCACAAAACCTCCAAGGCTTTGCTGCCCATTCCTCACCGGCATAATCAATGCCCACACGCTTATCGGTGCGTATCCGTGGTTTAAAACCATCGTCAACAAAATACAGTCTTTCATTTCCGTCAACATGCTGGTTATTGAAGCTTTTATCTATCTGAAGCTTTTTTGTAAGTTTTGCAGGACCTTCAAAATTCTCACATGCTCTTATCAGAACCCCCTGCGGCTGCTCCTTTTCACCTGTAATAACATTCATAAGCCAGTGTATACCGTAGCAAAGATATACATAAATAATCCCACTTTCACCATAAAGAATTTCAGTTCTGGGGGTTCTTCCCTTTGATGCATGACATGCCTTATCTTCTGTTCCCCTGTAGGCTTCCGTTTCGGTAATACGAAGACTTATTTCTTCTCCGCTGTCAAGCTTTCTTACAATAAGCTTTCCTACCAAATCAGGCGCAACCTCAAGGCAGTCTCTGTGAAAAAAATTTCCGTCAAGTATCATTTTCTAAGCCTTTCTTCAAGTGCAGCATCAGGCTTTACGTATATAGTCCTGTTATTTGAAAAAATCACCATCCCCGGTTTTGCACCGTTTGGTTTTTTTACAAATTTTACAAGACAGTAATCCACCGGAACCTGAGCCGAATTTTTTGCTTTGCTGTTAAGCGCTGCAAGTACTGCTGCTTCTTCTATGGTTGTGTCCGGCACTTCTTCACCATGTGCTTCAATTATAGCATGTGTTCCGGGAATATTGTGCGTATGAAGCCATATATCTGTTTTCATCGCAGTTTTAAGAGTAAGCCTGTCATTCTGCTTGTTGTTTCTTCCAAGGAGAATCCTGTAACCGTCAGACGAAATATACTCAAGGGGCGGTGCAATTTTTGGTGGCTTCGATTTAAGCCGTGATGCCCTCATATACCCCTGCTCTGCCAGCTCCAACCGAAGCTCATTTACTTCATTCTCTGTAACCGCACGGGTCAGCGAATCAAAAACACTGTCTATATATTCAAGCTCCTGCTCTCCCAGTTCAATCTGCTCCGCAAGCTTTTTTTCAGCCGTTACAGCCTTGCGGTATTCAGAATAATATTTCTGTGCATTCTGTGCCGGAGTGAGCCTTTCATTAAGGCATATCTCAATCAGTGGACAGCCTTCATCATAAAAATTCTCAACCTCCGCCTTTGTATCGCCTTTTTTGAACCTGTACAGATTTGCAGAAAGCAAATCACCCATAAGCTTCATTTCATCTTTTTTGGCACACTGCAAAAGCTCATTTTTCTGATTTGCAATTCTCTTTGTAATACGTTCTGATGTATTCATAAGCATCTTGAAAAGGTCATTTGCACGTTGTTTAAGCCTTGCTGCATTATCACGCTGGGCATAAAAATAATCAAGCAGCTCACATGCACTCTCATGCTTTTTCATGTTCATGAGATTTCCGTACTGCATTATGTCAACAAAGGAAAAATCCTTTAGCAGACCTTCCTTTGTGGAAACAGAGGTAAATCTGCAGTTATGTGACAAAAGCATTTCCCTTGTACGCATGATTTCCTCAAACAGCCTTTTCCTGCGTTTCTCCGTAAGCTCTCCGCCGTTTAAATTCTCACCTGTTTTATACGCCCATTCTCTCGCAAGAACAGGAGAAATCCCCTCAAATGCTGCAATAAGTGCCTTTGAAAGCTCTGTATTTTTAAGTTTTTCAAGCGTTTTGAATACTTCTTCCTCAGATGAATGGACAAAGGAAATTCTGTCATCCCTCGGAGGAAGCTCGTACTTCATTCCCGGAAGAACAAGACGTTCCCTTGACATATCCTCATCTACACGCCTTATACTGTCAAGGATTTTACCTTCATGGTTTATCGCAATAAGATTTGAGTACTTGCCCATAATCTCACATGCAAGAGTCACCGTAACAATATCTCCAAGCTCATTTATACATTCAAAATCAAGGAAAATAATTCTTTCAAGTCCGTCCTGACGGATTTCCTTGAGTCTGCCGCTGCCAAGATGCTTTCTCAGAAGCATACAGAACATCGGTGGCTTCATCGGATTATCAGGACTCGATGCTGTAATATGAACCCTTGCACTGCTTGCAGATGCTGAAATCAGAAGCTTAAAGCCGCCCTGTCTTGTTCTTATGGAGATTATTATTTCGTCACGGGAAGGCTGATAAACCTTGTCTATTCTCCCACCGATAAGCTTTGTAAGTTCGGTTTTCACCGAATATAGAAATGCTCCGTCAAGTGCCATTTTATTCTCCTTCTTTTCTGTAAATCAAAACTTCAAATTCAGTCTGCGTTTCAAGCTTATCCAGAATGGAAAGCTTATCTCTGTCCTCCGGACTGGTATTGTAAAAGTATGGCGTCATGGCAAAAAGATTCATTATATCCCCACACGAGTTTAAAGTAATTATCCTGTTCGCCGTAAGCCTTTTTACAAATTCAAAACCATCTATTTTTTCATCCTTCGGATTATTCTCATAAGGTTTTTCATAAACTGCCTTTTTAAGCTCCCAGAGATGCTTTTTTCCCGGAATTGCCATAATCATGTAGCCGCCCTTTTTAAGTATTCTGACATACTCATCATAGCAAAAAGGTGCAAAAACATTAATCAGTATATCGCATGAATTATCTGCAAAGGGAATATGAAAAACACTTCCCACGGCAAATTCAATCTGCTTGTTTCGTTTGGCAGCCTTATCCGCAGCAAATTTTGAAATATCAATTCCTGCCGCCTTTATGCTGATACCGTTTTTTTGCGCATTTTCGTATATGCCGCTGGTATAGTACCCCTCACCGCAGCCGGCATCAAGAAGTACATTATTATCCTCAGCAACCTCGTTTACAGCACTGCTTATGCAATCCCGCAGATGACTGTAATATCCGCTGTCGAGAAATCCGCTTCGTGCATTCACCATCTGCTTGTTGTCACCCGGACTTTTTGTGTTCATTCTGTCAGAGGTGAGAAGATTGATATATCCGCTCTTTGCCGCATCAAACGAGTGATTGTTTTCACACCTGTAATTCCTGCCGTTTATTTCAAGGGGCTTTGCACATACAGGACATACATATAAACTTTTACAGCACATATTTTATCGGGTCCTTATCCGTCTGTGACATCACAAACTCAATATTCGGGAATTCTGCTTCAAGCATCTTGCAAAGCCTTTTCATGCCGATAATTTCCGTATGATAGTGACCGCAGTCAAATACGGAAATACCCTTTCTTTTTGCCAGAAGCCATTGATCATGCTTTACCTCAGAAGTTATATAGGCATCTGCACCGCAGTTCACCGCAGCCTCTATAAGATTTCCGCCGCTTCCCGTACAAAAGGCGGCTTTTTTTATCAGCTTTCCGCTGTCATTATATTTAACAACCGTACACCCTAAAACGTCACGAAGCTTCATTCCGAGTTGCTGAGGAGTATATTCTGCGTCAGTTACACCTACTGTACCGAAGCCGTACGGATTGCCTCCGCCTCCGACAATTTCAAGTATACCATCTGTTTTGTTAAATCCCGCAAGCTCCATAAGTATGTCACTCATGCCGTTTTCAGCACAGTCAAAGGGAGTATGATTGCTGATTGCACTTATTCCGTTCTTCCAGAGCATACATACCGGCTCATCATCAAGCAAGGAATAAAGCGGATGGAATATAACAGGATGATGTGAAATAACAAGCTCTGCGCCGATTTCAACAGCCTCCTGCGCAACCTCACCGGTAATGTCAAGACAAACCAGAACCTTGCTTACCTTACGGTTCATGCTGCCTGTCAGAAGCCCGGAATTATCCCACTTTTCCTGCGTTGAAAAAGGGGCAATGGAGTCTATATATTTATAAATTTCGGAAATCATATTCATCTTTCCTTTCATTATTGTCTCAAGCCGTTTTGCGATTTCTTTGTAATATTTGCTTTCCTCAGGTTTTCCTGCATTTGCAAGACCTGTTGCAATATTCATTATTTTTCTGTGCTGGTTTTCGCAGTATTTTTTCCCCGCTTCCGTTTCCGGATTTATTCTTCCCATAATTTCGGCAGCAAGACCGATATTGATTTTTATTCCCGTATAAACAGCATTAATTACGGTATATGTATATCGTTCACAAACAACAGCTTCCTCACGTATTATTTCAAAGCCGTTTTTATAAAGCCATTTACGCAGAAAACCTGCACGGGTCATCGGCTGAAATACAAAGTTTATTCCCTTCAGGGAACGCTTTTCCTTTTTGAGAATTTCAGAAATCGTTTCACCGCCCATACCTGCAATTACAACATCGCTTATTTTTGTCAGGTCAATATTTTCAAGTCCGTCAGACTTTACAACCTCAATTTCAGAAACACAGTTGTATCTCTCAAGCGTCTGCCTTGCATACTCAAGAGGTCCGTCATTTATATCGGATGCCACTGCTTTTTTGCATATTTTATTTTCTATAAGGTATACCGGAAGGTAGGCATGGTCTGTACCCACATCACAGACGCTGCCCAGTCCTGATACCATTTTTGCACACAATTCAAGTCGGTTATCAATTGAAATCATTTAATGCTCCATATTTATTTATAGTAAATAAGGGACTGTTTTTACAGTCCCGACAGTTTGTCGAAAAAGTCTTTAAAGATTAAAATTTGCAAATTAAAAAGTTTCGGTCAAGCCTTTTCTGCTCTGCATCCCTTAGGGAAAAGGCTTGCGGGGTTGAGGGGCAACGCCACTCATCGCCGTCCGCAGGCGGCGAAATGCCTTGCCTCAGCGGCGCATTTACGAGGGGTGAATTGACAAAACAGCCCAGTGGGCTGTTTTTCAAGAGGGGACGCTTTGCAAGAAAAAGCGTCCCCTTACTATCT
>SVNU01000145.1 GCA_015066715.1 Ruminococcus sp.
GTTAAAGCCCGATTTGTCGAGATGTTTGGTAATGGAAACTATCCCAATGTTTGTATAGGTGAAGTTTTAATACAAAATACCACTGTTGAAAAAATAATTGATACTAAAACAGAAAAATATGTTACAGTTGGTATACGTGGAACTGGTGCAAGAGAACGTATTATTAAAGATGGAAAATATCCAGTTCCATTTTCAGGTTACAGAGTTAAAAGTGGTCAATTTATTTATTCACGTATTGATGCAAGAAATGGTGCTTTTGCTTTGCTTAGCGACGATTTGAATAACGCAGTAGTTTCAAAAGATTTTCCTGTATTTGATATTAATCAAAATAAAATAATACCATTTATGCTCCTATTTTCAGTATTGCAGGATTCATTTGTAAAGCAAATACAAAATAGTAGTTTTGGAGCGACAAATAGACAAAGAATAAAGGAAGAAGTCTTCTCGAAATATAAAATCGCCTTACCACCACTTGACCTCCAAAACCAATTCGCCGCCTTCGTCAGACAGGTCGACAAATCAAAATTTATCTAAATCTCAAAGTTTTTTCATCTTTCAATCGGGTTTTAGGGATTACCCCTAACAAGCATTGTGTCAGCGATTACTTTTGAAAAATTATAATGCGTTGATACCGAGCTTGCTGGAATTGAAAAAAGCCTTTTTTAGCAGCTATAATTTTCAACGATTTTAGCTTGATTTACAAAACAATAAACATCCCCGGCAGAGCCGGGGGGTTCTAAACACAAAAATCGCCCTGCATAGAACAGAGCGATTAAAATTACTTTTTTTAGTTGTCCAAAAGTTGTCCAAAACGGAAAACCCGACTCCAAAAAATGCGTAAATACGCCATTTGTATGGGGTGATGATTATCTCTTTGATAATTCCCAAATGCGTATCTGCGTGGGTTGAGGGGCTTTTTGTTAGCTATATGTTAGCTACGCATAAAAAGTCACTGCTTTTAAAATCGGAGCAAAACTCCCTGCGACGGTTGCAATCGTCGCAACGTGATTAAGCGAGCTTATCACGTTTTGCTCCGATTTTAATTTATCGCATACAAGCATTTACGAATTTCATTGGAACATCCATTCTTTCTGCCACTTGTTCCGGTGTCATACCACTATCCAAGAAGCGTTTACAAACTACTTTTATGTTTTCGCCAATCTCAATAATATGTTTATCAGGGTCATAAATTCTAACTACCCGCTGTCCCCATGAATGTTCCTTGATAGGATGGACATATTCCACCTCACACTTTTTAAGGTGCTCAGCAAACTTATCAAAATTATCTTCTTCAAAATAAACTTCTGAATTATTGCTGCCAAATAAGATACTGCTTGTACCAATAAACTCCTCCCAGGTTTCAAGTGTCTGTAATACCAAACCACCTGTCAAAGTCTTATTTGCACCAAAATCCATAATTACATGAAGACCCAGCACTTTTCTATAAAACGCTACTGACTTGTCGATATCAGTTACCACCAGCATATAATTTTTTATTTCCATCAATTATGCCTCCCTCTGAAGCAATCACCCTGTATTTTCTTTTAAAGCCTTTATTTTCTGTCACAAGAATACGTACCTTGAACTCCATACTGTCACTCATATGTGCAAAAGGTTCTTCCTTATATACGCTCACAACAGATTTACTGTTTTTATATTTTTCGGCTTCTGCAAGAGCAGTCTGATAAATACTGTTATACTCCCCTGTTTTATCTCCGTACTCCCTGTCGGGATATACAGAAGCCACTGTCTTTATTTTTCCAATTATCAGATTTACAATTTCACTGTGCTTTGGTTTTGTAAGCAGCTTTGCAATTACCTTTTCAGTACGGCTGTTTATACCACGCTTTTTTATGTATTTATACAAGGCTTCGTCCCCTGCTTCAAGAGTAAGCCTCATAAAAATTTCAGCCGACCTTTCTGTTGTAAACTCAACATAATCACTGTCGCTCATATACTTTTCGGGTACGCTGTTAAAGTATCTTAAGGGCTTGAATCCCGAAAGCTCTGCAAGTTCGGTTTCCTGCTCAGTGCAGTAGTTTGGAAGACATCTGTACTTGTCGTTTATTATACCAAGCCAGTAGTCAATAAGCCTTAAATCACAGTATCCTTGAGTCCAGAAATGTCCTGTATTTCCATAGTTGTAGGGATATGCAGTAACTTTAATGCCGGTAAAGGTAACCGTAAAAACATTTTCATCACCCTGATGAAAGACAATCAGAAATCTGTCACCGTATTTTTCAACCGAAGCGTCTGTATAACCATCGTAACCGGTAATACATTCGCCCTTTATTTCAGAATCCGTAAACTCAAGAAAGCTTTCAATACAGTCGTTGGCAAGATATATGATTTTAAAATTTCTTTCATCTGTAATGAATTCTATGCACTGTTCCTCAATAAGACCTGCAAGCTTTAAAAGTTCCAAAGGCATATCCTTTGTAAGACCAGGAAGATATTCGTTATATTTTTGTATGTTATTCATCTGAAAGTATCTCATTAATCTCTTCGTCTGACATACCGCGTGCCTTCAGTTTTTCTACTACACTTGTTATGCCCTCTGCTCTGCCTTCTGCTATACCCTCTGCTCTACCTTCTGCTATACCCTCTGCTCTACCTTCTGCTCTGCCTTCTGATATGCCCTCTGCTCTTGCAGAATTAATCGCATTCGCTTCATCACGGATAGCCTTTTCACGGGTAAAAGCAAGCTGACGCATTTTTTCATCAGCATTGAGTTCCCTTAAAATTACTATTGCTTCCCTGATTTCCTTAACACCGGTATTTTCAAGCATTTCAAGTTCCTCCTCCGTTTCAGCATTTACAAGCTGAAGCCACAGCTTCATCATATTATTTTTATCAGGATTTTTCCCAAGCTTTTTCAATTCAAAGAAATGTATTGCAAAAGTGTCAGTCAATACTTCATGACGTTCCTTTTCCATAACCTTAAAATGTGAATGAAAATTTTCACAGTCAAAAAGATTGAAATTTACAATATTGATACATATCGTATCACGCAGTTTTCCGTAATCATCCGATTCCTTCAATTCGTCACTGTATACCCTTGACCAGTAATACAGTGTTCTTTCACGGAAATTATTATGATTGTTAAGCTGCATTTCAATATTTACAATTTTATCATCCACCTGCATTTTAAGGTCGAGTCTGCAGAATTTCCCAAAATGATAATCGGGTACAAGCTCCACATTTTCCATAATTATTTTCTTTATTGAACCTCTTGGTATTTCAAGAATACCAGAAAGAAAATTTGCTATCACCGATTCGTTCTTTGCATCTCCGAACATCTGCTTGAATATAATATCCAGCTTGAGCTTTATTATACGTCTTTCATCTGCCATTTAAAACACGCCCTTTTTCTTTTATTATATCACACAGAGTACAATAAATCAAGAATTTTAATAGCAGACAGTTTACATATTTCCTCTGAGAAATCATCTCTCTGATTGACGTATAAAATGTTTTATGATACAATAATAAAAAAACGTAAAGGAGATTTCTTATGACTGCAACACCATATTCAGACAACATAAACGATTACTTAAAATGTGATAATATCATCGATTTTCACAATGAGGCTATAAGCGAGCTTGCCGAAAAGCTGTATAAACAGGCAACTGATGAAACCGACTTTATCAGACTTGCTTATGAATATGTCCGTGACAATATTCCCCACTCTGCCGACATAAATGCAGATACCGTTCCATGCTCTGCATCAGAGGTTTTAAAAGACGGTCATGGTATATGCTTTGCACAGTCACACCTTCTTGCCGCAATTCTTCGTGCAAAAGATATTCCCTGTGGATTCTGTTACCAGAAGCTTATTTTAGATGATGAAACTGCACCGATACTTGTATATCATGGTCTTAACGGAGTGTATGTAAATCAGTATAAAAAATGGATTCGCCTTGACACAAGGGGTGATGCTGAATTTTCCATTGAAACCGAAAAGCTTGCATATACTGTCCGTACCGAAAAGGGTGAGCAGGACTGCTTTACCGTATACCCTGCTCCTGATAAAAATGTAATAGCCAAAATGACCATCAACAGAACACGCACACAAATGTATGAAAATCCTCCGACGGAACTTGCGTATACAAAAACAGCACCGCTTTGATTTGCGGTGCTGTTTTATTTTATAAATTCAGATAATTCGGTATCTGCCATATCCAATCTGGAACACTAACTTCTCTTATATTTGTATTTTTATCTGATTACATTATCGCCATATTTTTCTTCAAATTCTTCAAGTATTGAACGCAAGCGACTATCAAGATATTTAACCGCATTATTGTATATATCCTGCTGTACTCCGTAATATGCCTCAGCTATGGAACAGGTAATTGCCGCAAGAGTATCACTGTCACCTCCGACAGATATGGCAGTTCTCAGAGCATCTTCAAATGAGTCCGACTCAAAAAAAGCTTCAAGTGCCTGCGGAACAGTATTCTGAGATGTTTCATTAAACTGATAATCAGAACGAATTTCGTCTATTGTGAAATCAATTTTATAATAGTTGTCGCAGATATGCTTTTTCAGTTCTTCCTTTGTTTTTCCGTTTTTAGCAAGAAATATTGAATCTGCAACCGCTCTTGCACCCTTTAAACCTTCAATATGATTATGAGTTACTCCCGTAACTGCATCGCTCATAAATATAGCATCCTCCTGCGAATCAGCGGCATATCCGCAGGCACTTACTCTCATCGCCGCACCATTTCCGTAACTGTTATATGGCATTGGATTATCAGAAAAAATCCATTTGTAAAATCCGAATCCATAACCATATCCCGGGTATTCTCTGCCAAGCTGCTGCATATAAATGACTGCTTTGCTTTCAAGATTACTTCCGTGCTTTTTAAAATCCATAACCGCCTTTGCAATTGCAAGAGTCATTATGCTGTCATCGGTTATTATGCAGTTTTTGTTAAACAGCTCAAAATCTTTCGCTCTGTAATTATCAAATTCAAATCGTGAGCCTACAATATCTCCTATAATAG
>SVNU01000146.1 GCA_015066715.1 Ruminococcus sp.
ATCGATGCCGGCATAATTTACAAATGACTGTTTTAAACAGTCATATATTCCTCCATAGCTCAGTCGGTAGAGCGCATGACTGTTAATCATGATGTCACTGGTTCAAGTCCAGTTGGGGGAGCCAATAACGCATAATCCGAACACTTTCGTTACTAAGAATGTGTTCGGATTTGTTGTTTATTTTTGATATTGAATCCGTCCGAATTTTTATGTGTTCGGGCGGATATTATTTTTATTGAATTTACTTGATATATATGCTATAATAAACCTGATATTTTTACGAAGAGGTGCCTGCAATGATTTCAATGCTTGTAATAGAAGATGACAAAACCATAAACGATATAAAGAGTTAACAAAAAATCTTGAGACAACACAACAATTAGTTAGTGCAATTGCAATAGATTACACTGACGATACACCAATTCAACGACCAAAAAATGGAAGATATTGTAGAATACAGATTTGAAGTTTCACCTGAGATATTTTAAAGAGTTAGTTTGATTATCTGTACTATGATATAAAATGTAATATTGAAAAAGGAAAAGCACTATGAATATTCCAAACAACAGTTTAACACAGAAAATAAGATATATAACTCCCATGGGTATTGTAATGCATTACAAATATCAAACAGAAAATACGTGTACGCAGTTTATAAGCTTTGATATTGAAGGAAATATTGTCAGAAATATTAGTTTTACAGGTGGGTGTAATGGAAATCTTAAAGCAATTTCCAAGCTGCTTGATGGTGCAACAGTTGAGGAAATTGAAGCAAAGCTTCTTGGAAATACGTGCGGCAGGCGTCCGACCTCTTGTACAGATCAGCTTGCAATTGCTGTAAGAAAGGCGTATAATAAATATATGTCAGAATAATATGGAAAGAAGTGCTTAAAATGAATATTCAGTTAAGATTTTTTACACGTTCGGGAAATACGCAAAAGCTTGCTGATGCAATTGCTACTGCTATTAATGTGCAAGCGTTAAGTATTGATGCTCCGCTTCAGGAAAAAGCAGATATACTATTTTTGGGATGCTCATATTACGGCTTTGATGTCGATCCTGCAATAAAAAGCTTTGTTTCCGAAAACAAGAGAAACATTGGCAGAATTGTGTGTTTTGGAACATCTGCTATGATGAAATCGATTTATAAGCCGATGAAAAAGATTGCTGACGAAGCAGGTGTTGTGCTTGCTTCAGAAGAATTTCATTGTCATGGTAGCTTTGGACCGTTTCATAAGGGCAGACCAAATGAAAAGGACATAAGTAAGGTATCTGATTTTGCTGTAAAGGTGGTTGAAAATAGTGAGCAGCTATGATTCGTTAAAGCTCGAAAATCAACTGTGCTTTCCACTTTATGCGGCGGCACGTGAGGTTATCAAGCGTTATAAGCCGCACCTTGATAAGCTTAACCTTACTTATACGCAGTATATTGCGATGATGGTTGTCTGGAATGAAAAAAAGGTAAGTGTAAAAGAACTTGGCAAAAAGCTGTTTCTTGATTCGGGCACATTGACGCCTGTTTTGAAAAGTCTTGAGTCAAAGGGATATGTTCACCGTTTTCGTTCACCCGAGGATGAACGTGTTCTTCTGTTGGAAATTACCAGTGATGGTGAAGCGCTTCAGGAACAGGCGACAGGTATACCGGAAAAAATAGCTTCCTGTGTAAAGCTTGACGCACATGAGGTGATGACGCTTTATCAGCTTTTATATAAGATACTCAAAAAAGATGGTGAATAGAGTTTGATTTACTGACTTTAACAGATATTACAGGAAAGGGATGCCCTGTGACAAAGAGCATCCCTTGTTGTTTTTATCTGAAATTGTATTGTATTTTATACTTCACTATAATTCTGCTTGGGCGGCAATTTTATAAATTTCTGTTATATCTTCAGCTGACAGGGATTCGAATCCTCCGATTCTTCCATTACCAATACCAAGCTTTTCAACGAGTTTTGGAATATCTTCTGCTTTTGCTCCAAGCTCACTGAAATTTATCGGCATTCCGATATCGTGCAGAAAATGACGGAAACGACAGATTCCTTCCAGCGCTGTTTCAGCAGGATTTTCAAAATTCATTTGGCATCCCCAAATGCGGACAGCAGCCTGCGCAAAACGCAATAGATTATGCTTATAGACAAATTCCATCCATGCCGGCATAATAACTGCAAGACCGGCACCGTGAGCGCAATCGTAGAGTGCAGAAAGCTCATGTTCAATACAATGACTGCTCCAGTCCTGACATCTTCCTACACCTATAATATTGTTGTGGGCTACTGTTCCTGCCCACATGATGTTGCTGCGAGCATCATAATTATCAGGATTTTTGATTACACGTGGGGTTTCCTTTATCATGGTAAGCAATACTGCTTCGCAAAGCCTGTCGGTTATTTCAACCTCGGAAGTATTGGTGAAATATCGTTCAAAAACATGCGCCATAATATCTGTTGCGCCGCACGCTGTCTGATAGGACGGAAGTGTACAAGTAAGCATCGGGTTTAAAACAGAAAATTTAGGACGGAGCAGGTCTGAACCAACGCTTCGCTTCAGACTTCCGTTTTCCTTTGTGATAACCGTATCGCCTGACCCCTCACTTCCGGCTGCTGCAATGGTCAGCACTGTACCCACAGGCAAAGCCTTTTCTACTACTTTTCCGGTTCCGTAGAAATCCCAGAAATCACCATCATATAAAGCACCGATTGCTATTGCTTTTGCTGAATCTATTACCGAACCACCGCCAACTGCAAGTATAAAATCGATATTCTCTTTTTTACATATTTCTATTCCTTTGTATACAAGCGTATCTCTTGGATTGGGCTGTACACCAGGAAGCTCTGTATATGAGATATTGTTTTTATGAAGTGAATCTTTTATTCTTTCAATAAGCCCACTTTTGACAGCTGAACCCGAACCGTAATGCAGCAATAGCTTTGTACCGCCGTGTTTTTTTACATATCTGCCCGTTTCGCATTCTGTATCTATGCCGAATACAAACTCTGTCGGGCTGTAAAACTGAAAATTTTCCATAAGCCTGCTCCTTTTTTATATATTGTCATTATTATATAATAAAAATCTGTGCAAGTCAATAATTTAAAAAAATATATCGCAACCAGCATTAATTGGCATAATACAAGGATAATAAATAATAAGAAATTCTCTGTTGAATTTATAAATTTTTCTGCATGAATTTACAATGTGGACAGATTTTGATAAAACTTTTCGATTTTTACTTTACAACATTCTTTTTTTGTTATATACTTAAATATAACAAAAAGTAATACTGAAAGGGAAATTATGATGAAAAAAAGATTTCTTGCAGGTGTTTTTTCGTTATGTATTCTTACGGGGTGCTCTGAGAACATAAAACAGTCGGCACTTGATGTTCTTCCGGAGCCGTCAGAGGCAGCTATAACAACTGCTACGGAGGCCGTAAAAGAACAAAAATCCGAACAGCCTGCATGCACTGTTCCGCCACAGGACCTTACTATTTCAATAGAAGGGAAACTTGAGGTTTATGAAAAACTGATGGTAAAGGATGTCATTTCAGAGCCACAGATACAGCTTAGAAACGGCAGTGAAATTATTGACACGAGCAAAACAGGTGAAGGCGAGGTTAATGTATCATATATATATAACGACAAGCTTTACAGTCATCCTGTAAAGTACACAGTTTATGATACAACTCCTCCTGTGGTTCTTAATTCGGGCGGTGGAACTGCATTAATAGGCTCTGATTTTGATTTGAATGATTTTGTTGGCTTTGTTGATAACTATGACCCGACACCTGAACTTACATATTCAGGATATGTTGATACAAGTACATATGGTGAATATCCGATAACTGCAACGGCAGTGGATTCATCCGGAAATGAAACAACATGGGAACTCAGTATAACTGTTGCGGATGAGGAACCAGCGTATGAGGATGATAATGAAAGATTACCGTTTGAAAGATTTATCACAGACTATGCTGATGACAATGTAAGCTTTGGTATTGACGTTTCAAGGTGGCAGGGAGATATTGATTTTGAAGCTGTTAAAAATGCAGGATGCAGTTTCGTGATTATGCGAATCGGCACATATTATGATGAATATACACTCGATGAGTGCTTTTTATATAATTTCGAGGCGGCAAAAAAAGCCGGTCTTAAAGTCGGAGTATACATATACACAACAGCAAATACAAAGGATGAAATTATAGACAATGCCCACTGGATTACAGAGCAGCTTGACGGCGAAAAGCTTGATTTTCCCGTTGTTTTTGACTGGGAAGAATTTTCAAATTTCCAGCAGTATGATATGAGTATCAACGACCTTAATGAGTATTTTGAAATTTTTGCGGACGAGCTTGAAAAGGATGGCTATTCTGCAATGCTTTACAGCAGTAAGAATTTTCTTAATAATTTCTGGTACGAACACAGTGAATATCCTGTATGGCTTGCACACTATACTGACCAGACAAACTATACGGGTGAGTATGCTATGTGGCAGATGAGCTGCTTTGGAAATATTGACGGAATTGAAGGGGATGTTGATTTCAATATTCTTTATAATGATAAAATGAAAATCAATTAATACAGTGTATTTGCACATTATAACAAATTTCAAGATGCTTTATTTTGTAAAGCGTCTTGTTTTTTAGTAGATAAATTTATATTTAGCGCTATATTCTTGTTCTTAACTTTCTTTGCTTGTGCAAAGAAAGTTACAAAGAAAGCACTTATACTTTTTTCTTTTCTAGAAAAGAAAAAAGTCAGCAAAAAAGAAAAAATTCTATGCATGAATTTGTCGATTAAATAATAATGTTTCCCTGTACCTGTCAACTTCATAATTGCAGAATTAAAAGTCCATTTGCGGATGGTTGCAATAAAAAATAATTTGCAGCTTCATAATTTCAAGGCTTTCTCAAAATAAAAGCATTAAAAACATGGGTGGAATATGTCTGAAGTTGACTTTTAATTATGAGTTTGCTTATTATCAGTCAGACACTGCCTTTTACGGGGAAACA
>SVNU01000010.1 GCA_015066715.1 Ruminococcus sp.
TACTATACTTCCTATTTGTCAAGCGAAATAGGAAGTATAATTCTTATATAGTATAAATAGGAGGAACTAAAATGCTTATTTTTGATTTCAGAGCCATAGGAAACAAGCTTCTTGCAATACGTAAAAAAGCAGGACTAACCCAGAGCGAGGTTGCAGAAGCTGCTAATCTGTCCGACAGAACTTACGCTGATATTGAAAGAGGTACGGTTAATATGCGAATAGAAACTGTTTTGAAAATTTGTGACGCTTTGCATATAACTCCTGATGTTGTGCTGACAGAAGAAAATCCCGGTCTTGCCGCAAAGCAGTCGGAGCTTATTGCAGAGCTTGACAAATGTACATTGCAGCAAAAGGAAACGGCGCTGGAGCTGCTGTCAGTTTATCTGAGGTCGATAAAATAACAGGGTAATACTTTTGTTTATCTGAACCGTTTCTTTTTCATTTTATCTATTGCACATTTTAGAAAAATCTGTTATAATATAAATATCTGATTAAAAATGAAAGGAAGCAGATTATGAAGAATACAGAAAAATCAATGGAAAAAATCGTTGACTTATGTAAATCAAAGGGCTATGTATATCCGGGCTCTGAAATTTACGGTGGTCTTGCTAATACATGGGACTATGGCCCGCTTGGTGTTGAACTTAAAAACAATATTAAAAAGGCATGGATGAAGAAATTTGTTCAGGAAAACAAGTATAATGTTGGTCTTGACAGTGCTATTCTTATGAATCCGCAGACATGGGTTGCGTCAGGTCATATCGGTGGATTTTCCGACCCTCTTATGGACTGTAAGGAATGTAAGACACGTCACAGAGCTGACAATCTTATTGAAGATTTTGACGGTACAAATGTTGCCGGCTGGTCCAATGAACAGATGACAGAATACATTGCAGAGCATAACATTGCCTGCCCTAACTGCGGCAAGACAAATTTTACTGATATAAGACAGTTCAACCTTATGTTCAAAACATTCCAGGGCGTAACAGAGGATACAAAATCCGAGCTTTATCTCCGTCCTGAAACAGCACAGGGTATATTTGTAAACTTTGCAAATATTCAGCGTACAACAAGAAAGAAGGTTCCTTTCGGTGTTGCGCAGATTGGTAAATCATTCAGAAACGAAATAACTCCGGGTAACTTTATATTCCGTGTTCGTGAATTTGAACAGATGGAGCTTGAATTCTTCTGTAAGCCGGGTACTGACCTTGAATGGTTCTCTTACTGGAGAGGCTTCTGCAAGGACTTCCTGACAGGTCTCGGACTCAAGGAAGAAAACCTTCGTCTGAGAGACCATTCACCTGAAGAACTTTGCTTCTACTCAAAGGCAACTACAGACTTTGAATATCTTTTCCCATTCGGTTGGGGTGAACTCTGGGGCGTTGCTGACAGAACAGACTATGACCTTACTCAGCATATCAAGACAAGCGGTAAGTCACTTGAATACTTTGACCCTGAAACAAATGAAAAGTACATTCCTTATGTAATTGAGCCGTCACTTGGTGTTGAGAGACTTTTCCTTTCAATCATCACTGAAGCCTATGACGAAGAAGAACTTGTTACAACAGATAAGAATGGTAATGAAAAGAAGGATGTAAGAACAGTTATGCGTCTGCATCCGGCACTTGCGCCTTATAAGGTTGCTGTACTTCCGCTTGTAAAGAAGCTTACACCGAAGGCAGAGGAAGTATTTGAAATGCTTTCAAAGAAGTTTATGGTTACATTTGATGAAGCGGGTACTATTGGTAAGAGATACCGCCGTCAGGATGAAATTGGTACACCTTTCTGCGTAACATATGACTTTGATACAATTGAAACAGACGGATGTGTGACAGTTCGTGACAGAGATATAATGCAGCAGGAAAGAATCAAGATTGAAGACCTTGTAAGCTATATTGAAAAGAAGATTGAATATTAAAAATATAAGGCGATGCCGGATGGCATCGCCTCAGTTTGTCGAAAAAGTCGTTTTTGAAATTTCAAATTAAAAGTTTTTTGGTCCAGCAATTTTTTCAAAAATGCTGGCGGAATCCAAAGGCAGAGCCTTTGGTCGCTCACCGCAGTGAGCGAAGATTTCATGTCGAAGGCGCATTTACGAGGGGTGAATTGACAAAACAGCCCGGTGGGCTGTTTTTCAAGAGGGGACGCTTTGCAAGAAAAAGCGTCCCCTTACTATCTTTCCTCGTTATTTGAATCTGCCGATTTAATCGGCACAATAATCATAAATGAGGTTTTTCTACAGTCTGAGGCGATGCCGGATGGCATCGCCTCTTTTTTTTATAATATTTTTTCAATTTCTTTTCTGATTGCAGCATTTCGTTTTGCATAATCAATATTCAGCGGCTTAATTTTTCCGTCAACAAAATCATGCATGCCCTGTAAAATACCTTCCATGCTGTCCTCAACAAGGTATCCGTTGTACTTTCTAAGGAAATTACCTGGACCTTCAACATCCGTTGAAAAAACAGGAACACCAAGAGAATCCGCTTCCAGCATAACAAGTCCCAGACCCTCATAGATTGATGAAAGAATAAATAAATCGCACCTTTTCAAGATAGGCATTGGGTTCTGAATCGATTTGATAAGTACGATATCCTTCCAGCAATCCGTCTGTCTTACCATCTGAATGGTTTTGTTGTAAAGCACACCGAGACCACCTATGATAATAAGCTTTGAATCGGGATGTTCCCTATGAAATTCTTCAAAGGCTTCAATCAGACGGAAATGTCCTTTTTCAGGTGAAAAACGTCCCACAGTGATAAATTTCATACCCTTGGAATTAAGAATATGATTTACGCCGTCAGGGTGCGGACAGAAAATTTCTGTATCCATCTGGAATTCTATTGGCATATTTCCTTTCATAACAATTTCTTCATGATTATGGAAATTGTCGATAACTCTTATATTATCACTTCTTCCGCTTATCTGCTCAATAGAAGGAGAGACGCTTTCGGAAACAGCAACTACATTATCATAAACATTGTATGCCCAGTTTAAAACATGAATATTCTGGTTGTTTCTTGTTTCTATTTCTCTTACCATATCACTGTGAACGAAAATGGTTCTTTTTGCGTCGAAAGCTGACATAATACCTATAGTTAGATTTTCATAGCCATTAAACTGAATAACATGATCAAATTTAATACCATAGAAATGTCGTTTTATTTCACGCTTATATGCCTCTATCAGTGCTTTTTTATGCTTTTTGTTTCCTCGCTTTGTAAATGCTTTATATGCATGAGATGTTTTGAAATCAAATATCATTTCGGAACTCATCGGAATAATTCCGGCATTTTCAGGAATTACCTGAGTACGCTGCGGTGCACTTCTAAGAAGCGCTTCACGGAATGTTATATAATAATTGTATTTCTCAAGGTTAATATTGCTTAAAAGTGACATTAAAGAGGTTGTAATACCGTTTTTATCGAGATTACCGCCATAAACAAGGATGTTCTTTTTGTTGTTTGCGATAAGCTTTTCTTCGTTGCAGACTTTTTTATCGAGAAATACTCTTTGGCAGATTTTCTTAACAGCGTCAGGATTATCGTAGGTACAGTATTTTTTTATAAATTCCGTATCATCATAATCCTTTGGTGTATTAATCGCCTCAATAAGCTCATCAACTGTTGCTGCTTGTGGGAATGGGTAATCATCAAGAGATTCATAAACCCCTCTTGTGCTGAAATATTCTTCCTTGTCGTAGGTATAAAGAATTATTTTGCGGTGTGAATTTGCAAAGTCATAGAAAACGCTTGAATAGTCAGTAACAAGAGTATCTGCCATATTCAGGATTTCATAGTATTCATATCCTGTCGGAAATGCTTTGATATGACGGTACTCATCATCCTCAAATTCAAGCTTCATAAGTGGGTGATACTTGACATACATAATCTGATTATCAGCAAGTCTGCCATCCATATCTTTGAGGAATGCTGTTGTTTCGTCAAGCACATCATCAACGGCGTACTTGTTTACCTGTCCTCTCCATGTAGGCATGTAAACAATAATTTCCTTGTCGTTTACACCGAACTGATTACGAAGCTCCTCACGCCTTTCGGTATTGAAGAAAACCGAGTTTCTCGGGTAACCTTCATTTAAAATAGTGGTTTTGCTGAGATTTTTCAGCATATAGGCGTTTACCATTTTTTCCTTCATGTACTCATTGGGAAAAACAAGATAATCGCTGAAAATAAGATTTCTCATAACATTTCCCATGTTATAAACTTCATTTTCAACATCACGCCCCATATTTTTAAGCGGTGTGCCATGCCATGTATTCAGTATAATCTGACCTTCCTTTTTGATAAAACGCCTTGGAAAGGAAGTGTCATTAACAAGATATTTTGCTTTTGACAAATGCTTGTAATAAGTTATGGACTCTGCTCTTAAAAGCTTTATGTTCCTTATATTATATTGTCTTAGCATTGCTTTTACATCATTTTTTTTATAATCTCTGGCAGAAATGCAAAGCTTTAAATGCTTATAATCGGGATTTTCAGAAAGCTCTTTGGTAATATAAAGAATATTGCCGGCAAGATCACCACCACTTCTCGATTCAATAAAAACCTTTTTCGGATTAAGCGCTGACTTCTGATATATTCCATAGTAAAGGCTAAGCCATATTCGAAGTTTAAGTGTATTTATGATTTTTTTGACATTAATCGCCATTTGACTTCCCTCCGGAATATTATTTCAGATCATTTTTTATCTGTGTTGTGGAAATTTCAGGTGTTCTCGGCAGATATACGACCTCACAGTAGTCCTTTAAAAAGTCGAATTTACCTGTCCAGTCATCTCCCATTACAAATGTATCAACCTTGAATTCCTTTACATCACTGATTTTCTGCTCCCAGTTTTCTTCCGGAATAACCAGATCAACATATCTTATTGCTTCAAGAAGTTGCTTTCTCTGCTCGTATGTAAAATAACACTTTTTCTGTTTTGAATTCCAGTTGAATTCATCTGTTGAAAGGGCAACTATAAGATAATCACCCTGCGCTTTGGCACGCTTTAAAATATTTATATGACCATAATGAAGAAGGTCAAATGTTCCGTATGTTATAACTTTTTTCATATTTTTTCTCCTAAAAAAACAATATACTCTTATGATAAGTATATATCATATTTGTAGTTTTGTCAAGGAATTTGAAGCATGACTTTCAAAATGTCTGAAGGTTTAATAAAAGAAAATTCAGACTTATACCGTTCTTTAACTCAAACATTTATCTTTAAAAGAACAAGCATACCTGATAAAAAGTACAAATATAAGTTTATAGTTAGAAGGATAAATATCCCCTTGAAACTTTCTGAAAAAGACGGCAGAATGTTGACATACTACCGTCTCAGACTGTAGAAAAACCTCAATATTGGTTTTTGTGCCGATTAAATCGGCAGATTAAGATTACAAATACAGTTAGTAAGGGGACGCTTTTTCTTGCAAAGCGTCCCCTCTTGAAAAACAGCCCACCGGGCTGTTTTTCAATTCACAGCATTGCTTAAAAGGTAAGAAGCAATGCACGATTGCTCTAAAGATAGCAACCGCCCTCGTAAATGCGCCACTTAGGCAAGGTGTTTCGCCGTCTGCGGACGGCGACGAGTGGCGCTGCCCCTCGACCCCGTAAACTTTTAAAAAAGTTTAATCAAAACTTTTAGTTTTTAATGTTATTTTTCTAAAGACTTTTTCGACAAACTGCAACGGCAGTATGCATTAGCATACTGCCGTCTTTTATTATCTTCTTGAAGCAAGATGCCTTGCAATAGTTGCAGCGTCACTGACTGTAACTGATCCGTCCTTGTTGTAATCGGCACAGTATCCGCCTATTGATGTAAGAAATGTCTGGTATTTATCGGTTTTTTTATTGCTTAACAATCTTGCAATGTATGCAGCGTCGCTGACGTTGAACTTACCGTCTGTATTTGCATCACCGGCTATGCCTGATGCGGCATCATAACAGTATATGGCAAAACCGTCAATAAAAAGGGTTACTTCTGTCGTTTCATAACCATAAGCTTCATACATATCAATCGGAGTCATATCAGTCTGAACATCCAGTTCATATTCATCTCCGTTTTCATCCAGAAATACAATCTTGTCCTTTACAAAATCATCTTCATCGGTTGTTGCATATTCAATACAGCCGTTAAATTCAGCTGTAAGATTCCCGGATACATCATCAGGTGAAACAACAGAATAGTTTCCTGCTGTATCGTAAACCTCAATAATTTCATCCGCTGCATTTTCCGAAATGTCAATTATAATTTTTTTACCTGAAACAGAACTATTTGCCGACTGTTCATCAATAACTGCGTAGACGTCATTGGAATAATTCAATGCTCCCTGAATGGCAGTATTGTCCTGCGCTTCAATTACAAGGTACTCTGATTCATTTATTGTAAGCTTGCTGACATCTTTGATAACGGGTGCCTGATTATCAATTTTAATTTTACAGCTGCCGATAACTGTCATCTTGTCTGAAAGAGGAAGTCTTGCACTGATTTCAACTGTGTATTCGGAATTATCATGTATTGTACCGTTTTCTTTAAAGTCCCAGTTTATATCATACATATTAGGAAAAATTGAATAATCATAGTTTTCAACGTTAAATCCCGAACCAAGATTTTCTGTATAAATCTGCTTGTTGTCTGAATTGTAAATTGTTGCCGTAAGGTCATAGCATCTTCTTTTGAACATCATGCATAATTTCATGGTGTCAAGTACACCATCGGCATTTGGTGAAAAGCATGGCTGTGATATTTTTCCATCAAACAGATTGTATCCTGCAGCATTCAATGAATAATCGCATAAAATTGCATCAGGTTCTTCGCTTTCAGGGTTATTATACAAAAAATCGTATGCGATGCCGCCTTCATCAGCCTGTGACCAGTCACCGCAGAACGCCATAAACGACATGGTAAGATTAGGCTGCTCCTCACAGCTGAGTCTTACAAAGCCGTCGATAAATCTTCCGCCGCTTGATTTGATAAGATTGAACATTTCATCCGACAGAGTTATTTTTGCTGTAATTTTTATAGTTTTTCCTGCCGGAACTGTCAGTTGCTGCAGAATACTTCCGGAGTTATCAGAAAAAACGGCCGTAAAATCTTCATTTTCAGCAAGTCTGAGGGTATTCCATGCAAGTTCGCCGTTTTCATTTTCCGTATCTTTAAAAAGCTGAACCGAAGGAGCATACTGACAATCCTTGTCGCTTATATTTGTTACATTGAATGTCAGGTCATAGCTTTGTCTGTATCCGTCACCCAGTGAAATTTTCGGTCGGTAATTATCCTTTTCGCTGTCCGAAGAAATATAGCACGGTGTATTTATTGCAGAATTTATATTTGCAATACCGTTACCCTGAACTCTTGGCGAAGCAATTTCAAGGGAATCCGAGGTATAAACAGGAGTTGCTGTAGACATAAGAAGCTTTGCGGAAAGCTCGGTAAAATCACATCTGCTTGCTATACCATACTTTTCAGCGTTCTTCACAAGATATTGCTTTAAAAGTGCATTTAAACCTGTAAGCTGCGGGGATGACATTGAAGTGCCGGAAAAGAAATCATATGATTTATGCAGTATTTCACCGTCTGTAACACTTGAAAGTATATTTCCGCCAAAGCCTGAAATATCAGGAGACAAGAAAAGCTGTTCGGTAAATGCCCACGAAGAAAAATTACTCATAGAAATGCTGTCATTGTAAGCAATAGTATAGACAGTTGCGCCGAACGAAACTGTTTTTTCTTCTGCTTCAATCATTTTCATACCTGTTTCATAGGAAACCATGCCGGCAGGCAGGTCAGAACCTACTATAGGGAATATTTCGGAATCGTCGCTGTTGTAAATTATAATTCCTGCTGCATTTGCAGAAAGAGCCTCACTGATTTTTTCCATAAAAGTAGTATTGCCTAGTTTTACAAGAGCTATTTTATCCGCTACATCAATTTCCGAATAATCATCCTGTTCACCGTATCCCGGAACAACAACGTATTCATATTCCATATTTTCATATACATCTGATATTGGATAATCATATGAATTTACAATTGCTTCTTCACTTCCGTCAGTAAACTTTAATGTGCCGTATTCTTTTTTTGTTATGGGATTTTCAGCCGAAGCTACTGCAAGAACGTTTCCTGTATTAGTTGGTGAGCCACTTGTACTGTAGTCAGTGAAAATATCGGTTGCAACTGTGGCTTTTGCACTGTTTCCGGCTGCGTTACAAAAAATAGTACCTGTATTTGTGATGTTTTTAATTGCTTCATATTCAGAAACAGATTTTTTATATGTAGTATAAGAAGAACCATAGCTTGCATTTATAACATCTGCCCCGAGATAAAGAGCATCGTCATATGCTGCCATCAGGTTTGAATCGGAAAGAGTTACTGATGAAAGCAGAACAAGCTGTGCATTTGAAGCAACGCCGTCAGGATCATACAGTTTATGGGTTTCAGAATCGCCATTACCTGCTGCTATTCCTGCAACATGTGTACCATGTGACGAATATTTTGAGAAAGTATTGAAATCATATCCCTGGTAATCAAACGCAAAAGGGATTTTCTCGTTTACATAGCATTTTTTTGATACATATGGTGCGGCTGAAAGATATGGGTAAACCGCTCTTACATCTGCTTCTGTAAGCCTGCCGGTTGCACCTTCAGGCATTGTCAGAAATTCATGATTCAAATCAAATTCGTCATCAATAACGGCAATGACTGTTCCTTCCCCATTGAGTCCCGAATCAGTAACTCCGGTTTCCTCAAGTATTTTTTCAGTAAAGTCTGAATAGGAATAATCAGACTGTTCATCATTCTCATCAGCATCTTTTATAGCAGAAGCCATGTTAATACCAGCACCATACTCAAGGTTTACAATTCCAAGGGATTCACAGTTTTCCATTATAATTTTTGTTTCATTATAGGAAAGGGCCATTGAAAAACCATTATATGCCGCCGTATAGTCATAATCAACCTCAGGTGTTCTGCCTATGAGCTTTGCAATATCATCCTTTGTCTGCCGATGCTCAGTCATAAGCGCTTCATATGCCGCCTGTCCTTCTTCGGTAAGAATATAATCTCTTACACCATTTTCCTTTGCCTGCTGTGAGCATGCGAGCGGCTCGGACTCAAGCCCGATTATATAATATGCTTCAATCAGATCATTTGATTGCGCATAATTATACAGTGCACCTTCGGCAAAGCATAGTTGCGAACTTAAAAAAATAGAAGTTGCTGTTGCAGATGCAAAAAAAGCAGACAGAAAATTTTTTATTTTTTTCATATTTTACCTCCTTGTAAAATTTTAAAACTTTACTTTAGTATTGTACCATATTTTTAAAGCAATGTCAACAAAAAAGAGGCGTATAACGCCTCTCAGCCTGTAGAAAAACCTTAATATTGATTTTCGTGCCGATTAAATCGGCAGATTTAAATAACGAGGAAAGATAGTAAGGGGACGCTTTTTCTTGCAAAGCGTCCCCTCTTAAAAAACAGCCCACTGGGCTGTTTTTTAATTCACCCCTCGTAAATGCGCCTTCGATAGGGGATTTTCGCTCACTGCGGTGAGCGACCAAAGGCTCTGCCTTTGGATTTCGCCAGCATTTTTGAAAAATTGCTGGACCAAAAAACTTTTGGTTTGAAATTCCAAAAACGACTTTTTCGACAAACTGAGAGGCGTATAACGCCTCTTAATATTACAATTTGGTTGAATATATCTTTCATTAAAGTGGTATAAAAGTATCATCAGGCTCCCTTCTGAAGCATTCGCCGCTGTATGCCTCCACCGCATACCACTCGGTAAGATTTCCGTCTGATTCATGAGGCTTCATAAAGCAATGATATACATTATCACCATAGTTTTTTGTGAATTTATATATCAATTCTCCGTCAACCTTTTCCTGTAAAATATTCAATGAATCTTCTTCTGAATAAGTGTAGTGAGGTATGGTGTTATCATAATCCACAGGTACTTCATATTCTATTACGTTGCTTACACGCTGATTTGTTCCGGATGTCAGATAAATCAGATATTTGTGACATTTCTGCGGCTTTATAACATCTATGGAATTTGTATCAAGAACAGATTCATTTTCGGCATTTCTATGAAGTGTCTGTTTGCCGTTTACATATACCATCCAACCGAGGTCACCTGTTCCATTGGTTCGTCTTATACGGTAGTCAGGCTCAAGTGTAAGTGTATATGGAAGCTCCGGTATTTCTTCCTGCGGTGATTTTGTACGGTGTGTCAGAAATGTTGTGGGTGCTCCGTTTATTGATACATCTGAGGTACAGTTTTTGTATGCCTGTGGTAAGTCATCTCCTGTTATACCGCCGCAGTGTTTCCCTTCTACGGTGATTTTTCCTGAAACGTTTACGTTTTCAACTGACTTGGTATTTTCTGCCATACCACACAGTATTCCTACATAATTTTTACCGTCAACAGAGGCATTTTCAAAAGAAAGATTTTTCACCTCAAGACCGTCGGCATATCCTATAAACCCGACTTCGTTTTTCTCGGGTGCTGATACAGACAGATTGTAAATGCAGTATCCGTTTCCGTCAATGGTAACAGGAACACTTTTTTCTCCGTCATGTTCGCCCATAGGCTTCCATTTGATACTGCCTAAATCAATGTCGTTTTGCAGAGAAATATAAACGCCTTCCTGTGCAAGGTTATTTACGTAATATGCTGCTCCTGCGAGCTGCTGGGGAGTAGAAACATAAAACCTCGGCGCATTTTCCTTTGCCCATGCCACATCAGCAGCAACAGAAAAATCAACTGGGTCACTGCTTATAAGCGGGTCGGCTGTGACTGTGGGAGCTTCATAGCCCTCGTATTCATAACCATATGTATTTTTATTCCAGGTTTTACGCCATACATAAGCATCATCAAGCATATATGTACCCTGTCTGGCGTTTAAAACGGTAATTCTGTCTATATCGTAGTCCCTTCTGAAGGGTAGGTCGTCAATAGCCATGTTGGTGTTGTCATTGTAAAGAACCATAATATTTTTTTCAGGAATAGGCTTCAGCTTCTCCTCGTCATAAACGAAAGTAAGCTGTATATTCTCTATTTCACCCGTGTAGGAAAGAGTATACGGAACGCCTATAATTCCTACCGTTTCCCCAAGATAGGATTCCTTTGAATAAAGGCATTCGACAGCTATGCCTTTGTTTTCAATATTGCCGGTGCAGTCAGCCGTAACTTCAATTGCTTTTATCTGAGGACAATCTTCATTGTTCATCTCAAATGCAACTGTCTGTGTACGTATGGACTTATCAGGATATGGGAGTGAAAATTCAGCTGTGTCCTCAGTTGTTACACCTGCCTTAATTTCGGCTTTACTGTCTTTCCAGTCAATCTCAATGTCAAAATCGTCCCTCTTTGTTTCACAGCAAGCAAGCATCTCGGAAACACCTGTACCGTCTCTCCAGTAAAATGCATATTGGGGCTGTGGAGAATCAGTATCAAAAAACGTGCCGTATATTCTTACGACAAGTTCGTTTTCTTCGTCAGGTGAAGAAAAGCTTTTCTCCTCCCACACATGTCGTTCTTCAATTGTGTTGTCAGGAGGGTATTTTTCCATACAACCTGTAAAATACAACGCAGATAGGCACATTATGGAAAACATAAAGGTCTTAATTATTTTTTTAAACATAATTATCTCCCTAAAAAGCTGCATCATAAGATACAGCTTTTTCTTAATCAATATTTTCTCTGACTGTTTCCGGAATGGCGAAATTTCTTATATCCTCATAAGAACGGTATTCTTCTTTGTCCTCAATTCCTTTTGGAATCAGACCGGTACAGTCATTTGCGGTTCCTGCCTGAGAAAACATTATACTGTCATAAATTTTCTGTTTTGATTTTTCATTGTTCTTTTTCATTTTATCACCGCCTGAAATTATTTTTTCATAACGGAAATAATTTATTATAAGAATTTTTTTACATACTTAAAGTGTAAACAAAATCGACAATTATTGCAGTGGCAAGTATGCTTCCGAGAATACAGACAGTTTGCTGCGAAAGCTTTTCATGCATTTTTTTAACAAGCGGATATGCACCCTTTATCAGTATTACACTCATTACACCAAATGCCAGACTGCTGTAAAGAGAAATTCTGCCGTCAAAATTAAAATCCCAGCTTCTGTAGCTCCACAGTCCGTAACCTAAAACCCATTCAATTATGTAGGAAGCTGCAAGTTCAAGTGCAGTTGTAATTGCCATACCGCCAAAAAACACAACCGGCAGAGAATTGTACTTTTTAAACACAGGCAGCATTATAAAGGAAAATACACCGTAAATCGGCAGAACAGGAATATGCAGAAAGCCTCTGTTTACAAAATGTCCGTGGAGATATGAGGTTACGGCAACTTCATAAATCCATCCGCAGAAGCCGCATATTGCAAATAGAATTACAGCGGCACAGAAAATGCCGTACCGCTGCAAAAGCTTATTCTTTTTCATTATTTTTTAAAAAGTTCCTTAAATCTTTTCATCGCTTCGATTGTGTTTTCTCTGTCACCGAATGAAGTAAGTCTGAACCAGCCTGCACCATTCTTACCGAAGCCTTCGCCAGGTGTTCCGACAACATTGATTTTTTCAAGGAGATAGTCGAAAAATTCCCAGCTGCCCATGTTATCAGGACACTTGAGCCAGATATAAGGTGAATTTACGCCGCCTGTATACTTGATACCAAGTTCGTCCATAGTGTTTGCGATAATCTTTGCATTTTCCTTGTAATATGCAATATTTTCAAGAGTCTGCTTCTGACCTTCTTCAGAAAATACTGCAGCTGCCGCACACTGAACAGGATATGATACACCGTTGAACTTTGTTGAAAGACGTCTGTACCAGCGGTTGTAGATGTTAACACCGTCAAGCTCAAGCTCCTTTGGAATTACAGTATAACCGCATCTTGTGCCTGTAAAGCCGGCTGTCTTTGAAAGTGAGCACATTTCGATTGCGCATGTTCTTGCACCTTCAATTTCCATAATACTTCTTGGAATATTGTCCTCTTCAATAAATGCTTCATATGCAGCATCATAGATAATGAGGGAATTATTCTTGTTTGCATAGTCCACCCATGCCTTTAACTGTTCTCTGTTGTAGCAGGCGCCTGTCGGATTATTAGGTGAGCAAAGGTAAATAATATCAGCCTGTACGCTGTCGTCAGGCATTGCGCAGAAATTGTTTTCTTCTGTACCGTCAGCATAAATAATCTTTCTGCCGCTCATAATATTTGAGTCAACATATACAGGGTAAACCGGGTCGGTAACGAGTACAACGTTATCTTCGGAGAAAATGTCTCCGATATTGCCGGCATCACTTTTAGCACCGTCATTTACCAGAATTTCATCAGCTGAAACCTCAGCGCCGAAGCTTTTGTAGTAACCTGAAATAGCTTCTCTTAAAAATGCATAGCCCTCATAATCAGGGTAACCCTTGAAGGTTTCCTTTACGCCAAGCTCGTCACAGCCTTTTTTCATTGCTTCAACAACAACGGGTGCAAGCGGAAGTGTTACATCACCGATACCAAGTCTGATAAGCTTTTTGTCAGGATTTGCCTTGATAAAGTCATTTGTCTTTCTTGCAATATCTGCAAAAAGATAGTTCGGAACAAGGTTATCATAATTCTTGTTTAATTTTGTCATTGTTCTTAACTCCTTATATAGTATTTATTTGATGAATGAAACGTCTACGTCCCCGTCACAAATAAGCGTTGCAGGACCTTTCATGATAACAGTTTCGTCTTCATTGTAAGTAATTCTGAGGTCGCCGCCTCTTAAATGTACAGTAACTTCCGTTCCCTTGTCACAGAAGCCGTTGAGCACAGAAGAAACAACGCTTGCACAGGCACCTGTACCACAGGCAAAGGTTTCACCGCTTCCTCTTTCCCATACTCTCATTTTAAGGTTTGTTCTGTCAATAACCTCGATAAATTCTGTATTGATTCTGTCAGGGAAAAGCTCATGATTTTCAAATGACGGACCGATTTTTTCGAGCTCCAACTCATCAACACCGTCAAGGTATACGATTGCATGAGGGTTGCCCATTGAAACACAGGTGATTTTGTATTCTCTGCCGTCAACTGTCACAGGCTCGGAAATGAATCTTTCCTTGTCTGATTTTACAGGAATGTCCTTTGGTACTAAAATAGTCTTTCCCATATCAACTTCAACAAATTCAACCTTGCCGTTCTCAGGGAAAAGCTTCAGGTATTTGATGCCTGAATTTGTTTCCAGTGTAATTTCTGTTTTTGCTGTAAGACCCTTATCGTAAACATACTTGCCGATACAGCGTGTTGCGTTGCCGCACATCATAGCCTCCGAACCGTCGGCATTAAAAATTCTCATGCGGAAATCAGCCTTGTCGGACGGCATAATCATAACAAGACCGTCAGAGCCGATACCCTTGTGTCTGTCGCTTACATATATTGAAATCTGTTCGGGATTATCGATTTTTTCTTCAAAGCAGTTGACATATATGTAGTCATTGCCGATACCATGCATTTTCGTGAATTTCATTCAATTCGCTCCTTTCAATTTCTCAATTTATAGTATATAGCATTTTTAAAAAAAAATCAACCTTTTTTTCCCGCTTTTTGAAAAAAGCTTGGCAAAAACTTTTATGTCGCAGTCACTTTTACTGATTTTGTTTCTTTAAGCTCGAAGTGATTATAAACTCTAACTCAAAGCATACAAAAAAGCTTGGCAAAAATTTTTATGCCGCTGTTGCCTTAACTGATTTTGTTTCTTTAAGCTCGAAGTGATAATAAACTCAGACACCTACAAAAGAATAAAAGCAAAAAACTTTTACGTCGCAGTTACCTTTACTGATTTTCTTTCTATAAGCACTAAATGACGACAAACTTAAACACAAAGTAAAAAAGACGTTCTGCATATTACTGCAAAACGTCTTTTTTGATTTAATCCATAAATAATTGTATATACTTAATCGTTGTTTTCTGAAAGTTCAGTTGTATTTTGCTCAATCATCTTACGCTTCATTGCCACTAAATCAAACACATTGATTTTTCCGTCAGTGCATATATCAGCTGCATACAAATTATCAGGTTCATTTTCGGATTTATTCATAAGATACTTCGAAAATGAAACAACATCAGCAAAATTAAACGAACCATTTCCATCAATATCACCGTCAGGAAGTGCAACATCTCCCGCAAGGGGTGGGATTTCTTCTGTTGTTTCAATATACTCATCAGGCAGCGTAGGCTCACCTGCCAATGGCGGAAATTCTTCTGTTGTTGGCTCAGTATAGTCATCAGGTGGCAGTGGAACTCCTGCTGTTGTTACAATAATTTCAGTAGGTGCTACTTCTACAGCTGTAGTTTCCACAATTTCTTCTGAAGTTGCAGAGGCTGTACTAACAGTGGCACTAACAGCAATAGAAGCTATCAACGCTGTTATCTCTTTTGTGAACTTTTTCATTATCTCTTACCTCCATTTTCTTTAGCTAGTATTTCAAGTGCAGTAAGAATCTGAACCTGTTCTTCAAGGCAGGCTGATTCTGAAATATTTCTTATAGTACCGGTTGTAGCCATTTTTCTGCATGCACAGGAATTTCTGCAATAGGTGGCTATTTCACAGCCCTCACACCTCTCCGAAACCATTGAATAATCAGGATGTGCCTTTCTTGCATTTTCAGCTTCAATTCCCACAAATATATCACCGCAGCGATACTCTTGCATATTCTGGAACTGTATGCAAGGATAAAAGCTTCCATCCCAGTTTATGAAAATTTTCTTTTTACAGATTTCACAGGTGCTTGGTTTATTTTCTTTTATTGTTTTCTTTTTTACAGCAAGTTCGTATACATATAAATCCTGTATTCCGGCAATCTTTTGCCATTGTTCTCTTAAAATATCTCCAAAACTGTCAGGATCTGCAGGAGTAAGAAAAGCATCCATTGCTGCAGAAACTTTTTTTACACCAAGATTTTTCAGATATAAAATATTTTCGTACAGCTTAGGCATTGTTTCCTCGGTATAAACAAGCTGTACAAGTGTTTCGGGCTGATATTTAAGCAGTAATTTAAGATTTTCGTCAAGAACTGCCGTATCAACTCCCCGTTCAGTACATTCAATACCGTCATGCGACATATTGATGATAATTTTTCTGTCTGCACACCATTTTACAAATTCATCTTCAAGAAGTGTTCCATTTGTTGTGATAACAAAGCGTTTTGCTTTAAGATTTTCACAGTAAAATTTTACAGTATCCTTATAAAGCAGAGGTTCACCTCCAAAAAGATAGACTGTTCCCGCATTACCCTGACAATTTATGTAATCTGCAATTTTTCTCATTGTTTCATCACTAATATGTCCGTACTCGGTATTTAAATGCCTTTCATAACAGTAACTGCATTTCAGATTGCATTTATTTGTTATGCTGATAGTGTAATCCAAAAAATCACCTCACATGTTTTATATGTACTACAGCTAGTATAGCATATATCAGAAGATAGTTCAATAAAATAATCGAGTAAAAATGTACAAATTTGACAATCGATATTTTAACCTGTTGCCGGATACGCATAAAGAACATTTATTGTAAGGATATTCGATTTCATAGCATTACCAAGCTTAATAATTTCTTTTTCATGATATTTCTCCTTGAAATTATTTTTCAGCCTTTGCAAGAAATCTTGCAATTGCCGCTGCGTCACTGACTGTTATTTTACCGTCACCATTATAGTCGGCGGTCGGATTCTTTTTAATATCAATTATTTCACGCTTTGCAAGTGTTCTTGCAATAAATGCCGCATCGCTGATGCTTAATTCATCATCACCGTTTGCATCGCCTACGATAATTACAGGTGACACCTCTGTTGAAACGGATGTACCTGTCGTCTGTGGGATTGATGTAGTATAGGTCATGGTTGGCTGAATTGTTATTGTGGATACAGTTGCAGTTGTACTGTTTGCAGTAGCAGCAGTAGTTGTAGCCGCAGTTGTCCTTGTAGTTACAATTCCATCTCCATCACCGCAAGGAGTTTTTGTGCTGATTGATGTTATCGTCCTTGACGTCATTGGTACAGATGTTGTTACTGCTGTGGTTGTTACAGGTTCTTTATCAAGTACTGTAAAAGTAATATTATTGGCTTCTGCATAAGCTTGTGCTGTTGAATTATTATAGCCGTATATTACTGTTTTTTCGCCATTGTCCGGTATCATATCAATAACACAGTCAGGATTCAGAACTGTCACCTTTTCAAGTGAAGTGCATCCTTCAAAGGCAGCTTCTTCAATATAGGTTATTCCTGCCGGAACTACTATTTCTTTAAGGCTTTCACAGTTTTTGAAAAAGCTGTCAAAACGGAAATATTCATCAAATCCTCCGCCTGTAATTACACAGCCTTCCTGAATTAGAGGAAGCATTATAATATCTGCTACATATGTGAATTTACCCTTTATATTTTGGGGAAATGTCACACTTTCAAGACTTGTACAGCCTGCAAAGACGCTACCGCCGATTTCTGTTACACTGTCCGGAATTACAATTTCTTTAAGCGTTGTACAGCCGTAAAAAGCTTTATCATCAATAGAGGTTACGCTTTCGGGAATTTCAACAGATTCAAGACTTGTACAGCCTTCAAAAAATCCGTTTCCATATGCAATTGCACCTCCTCCGTATGTGGCTTTTTCACATGGAAATTCTGTAATACCATTCGGAAGCTTTATAGATTTAAGCTTTTGACAGTGACTGAATGCTTCAGAACCGATACTTGTAACATTTTCGGAAACATTAAGCTCTGTGATATTAGTATCAAAAAATGCTTTTTCACTTATTTTAATGCATTTTGCAGGAACTGTATAGCTTTCAGCATGATTATTGGGATATAAAATAAGCTCTGTGCCATCCTTGCTAAATAATACTCCATCAACAGCACTGTAGTTTTCATTTGCTTCGGGAACTGTAAATTTTTCAAAATTGTTACATCCTATGAATACATCTGTTCCTATTGAAGCCAGTTTTTCGGAAAGTGTAATTTCCTTTAAAGACGTACAATTCTTAAATGCATAATGTTCTATTCTTTCCAGTTCACTTGGAAGTACAATTTTTTCAAGGTTCTCACAGTCCTTAAATGCTGAACCTTCAATATAAATCAGACTTTTTGGTAAACTTATATTTTTTATTCCCGAATTTTCAAACGCTGAAAACCAGATTCGGGTTACCCCTTCCTGTATTTCAACATTTTCCAGCAGACTGCAATCCATAAACGCATATTGTCCGATTGATTTAACAGGCAGCCCGTTAATTTCTGACGGTATAACAACCTCTGTTGCAGAAATGTCACAATCTGAAATTTCAATATAGCTGTTATACTGAACATATTCAAGCATTTCATATGTACCTTTAACAGTTTCGGTTTTTGTGGTAGCTGCTGCAGTAGTTGTTGTGACGGGATTAGGTACAGTCGGTGCAGAAACAGGCTCTGTCATAACAGCTGCTGTAATAATCGGTTGTGTTTCAGCTGCCTCATTAATTTCATTACTTTCTTCTGCTTCAACAGCAACTGCTTCCTCTCCCTGTACAATACCGCTGTAATTTACAGTTGTTGTCACCGATATTGCTGATACAGCTGTTAAAAAAGCTGTCAGCAATGATAGAAAATGTTTTTTTGTTTTCATAATAATTCCTCCTGAAATTGTTAAACGGTATTCTTTAATTATTATAATTTTTAGAGTACGAAACGTAAAGGCAATACCGCACAATGTTCGTATAAAATGCATGCGCTTTCTATATCACAAAGGTGGTGGTTATGTGCGGCATTCCCCCGATCCTATTATAGCATGTATTTTCCCCAAAAAACATGTTATGGTACGAAAGGTATGGTTTTTGGGTATGAAATGATATTTGAAGTGTGCATTCATGATAATATTTGACTTTAATGGCATTGTGAGGAATTAAATAACAGTAAATTCACCTTTTTTTATCGAATAGAAAATTTTTTTTAATTTCCTATTGACTTTTGGGGTTTAAAGTGATATACTGTTTAAAGCACACAAGCTTTAAACTATAGTAATATTTTGAAGCTTTAATAATTTAAAAGGAGATAAACGTAATGATTATTGTATGTAAAAACACAAATGAACCAGAGGTTAAAACACTTACTGACAGATTTGAGGACTTAGGCTTCAGAACACATATAAGTACAGGTACAGAATCAACAATTATCGGACTTATCGGCGATACTTCAAAAATTGATGTTGAGGATGTTCAGGCACTTGATATGGTTGAAAAGGTACAGAGAGTATCAGAGCCATACAAGCTGGTAAACAGAAAATTCCATTCAGAAGACACAGTTATTGACATAAACGGCGTTAAAATCGGCGGTGGAAACTTTGGTGTTATGGCTGGCCCATGTTCAATTGAAAGCGAAGAACAGATTGTGGAATGTGCAAAGGCTGTAAAGGCGTCAGGTGCAAACTTTTTAAGAGGGGGCGCATTCAAGCCAAGAACTTCACCATACGCATTCAGAGGTCTTAAAGCAAAGGGCCTTGAACTTTTACTGACAGCAAAAAAAGAAACAGGACTTCCGATAGTTACAGAGCTTATGAGCCTTGAACATCTTGATTTGTTTAATGATGTTGATGTTATTCAGATTGGCGCAAGAAACATGCAGAACTTTGAAATGCTTGCTGAAATAGGCAAATGTAAAAAGCCTATTCTTTTAAAGAGAGGTCTTGCAAATACAATTGAAGAATGGCTTATGAGTGCCGAATACATTATGTCCGGCGGCAACGAAAATGTAATTCTTTGCGAAAGAGGTATCAGAACCTTTGAAACTGCAACAAGAAATACATTTGACGTATCTGCAATTCCGGTGCTTCATGCGCTTACACATCTTCCTGTAATTGCTGACCCAAGCCATGCGTCAGGTAAGTCTGCTCTTATTAAGCCACTTGCAAAATCGGCTGTTGCTGCCGGTGCTGACGGACTTATGATTGAAGTACATCCACAGCCTTCCAAGGCACTCTGTGACGGTGCACAGTCACTTACTCCTGCAGCTTTTGATGATGTTATGAAGGATGTAAAAAAATTATGTGATTTAGAGGGAATGACACTTTAATATGAAAATTCTTGTTGTTGGTTTAGGACTTATAGGCGGTTCCTACTGCAAGGCGATTACAAGCTACACAAACTACGAGGTCTACGGACTTGATAATAATTCTGCTGTTATAGAGTCGGCAAAAAAGTGTGGTTGTATAAAGAACGGTGCAGATATATCAGAGCTTGAAAATTTTGATATGGTCATTGTCTGCCTTCATCCTGTTCCTGCAAAGCAGTTTATGTGTGAAAATATGGAACGCTTCAAAAAGGGTGCAATTTTATCGGATGTATGCGGAATCAAGGGACAAATGACAGTTGAGCTGACAGAGCTTGCGGCGAAATACGGCGTGAATTATGTCGGTACACATCCTATGGCAGGTAAGGAACGCTTCGGCTTTGACTTTTCAGATGGTGCATTGTTTATCGGGGCAAACTTTATTGTAACACCGACAGAAAATACTGACAAGAATTCTGTTCTTGCCGTGGAAAAGCTTGCGAAAAAAATGGGCTTTAAAAAAATTGTAGAAAGCTCGCCATTTGACCATGACAGCATTATCGCTTATACCTCGCAGCTTGCGCATGTTGTGTCGAGCGCATATGTGAAAAGCCCGACAATGCAAAAGGAGCTTGGCTTCAGTGCCGGAAGCTTTAAGGATATGACAAGAATTGCAACTCTTAACGAATCAATGTGGACAAGCCTTTTTCTTGCAAACAAGGATTGCCTTGTATTTGAGATTGATGAGCTTATAAAAAATCTTACGGACTACCGTGATGCTATTAAAAACAATGACAGCGAAAATCTTGAAAAACTTCTGCGTGACGGAAGAATTTTAAAGGAAGAAAATATAAGAAAAAGAACAGTGGAAAAAGAATAAATAACAGAGCATATGAATATTTGTCTTCATATGCTCTGTTTTATTTGTTATTTTAATTTTAAATTAAAAATTCTATCTTTTATCAATATTGATATTGCAAGTAAAAATATTACAATACTTATCCATTGAGATGTGGAAAGTCCCAAAAATATTCCACGATGTATATCATATCTGTAATTTTCCAGAATAAATCTTATAATACTATATGAAATCAGGTAAGACTCAATAGTATATTCATATTTGATTTTTAGCTGTAAAAAAAGTATAACTGCGAAAATTAGCAGTAACATTATAGCTTCAACAAGTTGTATAGGAAACAAGCTTATGCCGGATACTGCAAATGAGTTCTCAGGATATGTAACAGCAAATATTCCATCATATGGTATACCATAGCAGCACCCAGCCATAAAGCATCCGATTCTGCCAAATCCATGTATAAGCGGCAAAATAAAAATGCTTTGCTTTAAATAAAACATTACCTTGATTTTATGAATTTTTCCTGCTAAAAATATAAATATTCCACCACCAACTAAGCCACCATAAAAAACAAAACCACCACTCATGAGTTGATTAAAATAACTAAGCTTAAAAATATTATTCCACTCAATTAGATCAAAAGAAACAATGATATATAATATTTTTGCACCTGTTAATCCGCCAAAAAAAGCATAACTTTCCAGAATAATAAAATCTTCAAATTTTAGTTTATTTATTTTGAAAATGATATAAACCATAATATTTGCTATTATAATACCGGCCGAAATCATAAATCCATATAAATAAATTTTTATTCCTATAAATTCTATATATTGGTACATTTGCCACCTCTTAATCAATTTAAATGAACTACCCCATTAAACATTTTTATGCTTAATGGGGTGTTCATAATTTTATAGGTCAGTTGATAGATGATTGTTTTACCCAAAGATTTCGTCAATATCTTTTTCATACTCGGAAATTGCTTTATCAACATCTTCTTCATACTCAGAAATTGCTTTATCAACTTCTTCAAGCTCCTTGTCAACTTCGTTAACAATAGAAGCACAAGCTGCAAACATAATAATGCTAAGAACCAAACCAATAATTGAGCAAACTAAACCACCAACAGCCAAGGTTTTTTCTTTCTTTTTTCCTATCGCTCCTAAAATTATACCAATTAGTGCCGCAAAAATCATATAAGCACCTAAAGCTCCACCTGTGCAGACTGTAAGTAAAATTGACAAGATTCCCAAAACAAGTGCAGCAATACCCATAACAAAACCTCCTTATATGCAGATTAACGGTTTACCGTTAACATTATTATATCATACATCTTCTTCAAAGTCAACGGTTAACCGACAATTATTTGTTACAAAAAATGCTATTATATTTTATGTAAGTTAACATGAAAGGACAGCATAAATATGAATATTTCAATGGCAGTAGCCGAACGTATTCTTGAACTTTGTAATGAAAATAACATTACTGTGAATAAGCTTTCAACAATTTCGGGTGTGACACAATCAACTATCAATGATATAGTTAATCATCGTGCTAAAAATATAGGAATTATTACCATTAAAAAGCTGTGTGATGGTCTTGATATAACAATTACTGAATTTTTTGATACATCCGTTTTTAAAAATCTTGAACAGGAAATGTACTGACAAACTTAAAGGCGATACCTTTTCGGTATCGCCTGTGTTTTTATTATGTCGAACTTTCCTGAATACTTTGCAGATACTGTTCAAATGAAGTCTGAAGTTCCTCAAGATTTTTTTCATATTCCTTTTGAATATCATCGGGGCGCTGTCCGTTTTCACCTTCCTCGTCAGGCTCATTGGGTTCGCCGTACTTAGCTGAAATAACGTAAATCTCGTCATTATAGTCATACTGAACGTAAAGGGAAATGTCATCAAAGCTTTTGCCGTTTTCATCGGAAAGGAATTTTATGCTGACTGAGCCGAAGCTTCCGCCGCTTGAAAAAAGTGTATTGGCGTCTATTTTGTCCATATCAAAATGTGCTGATACTTTGAACGGATAAGCATCGTTTTCTGTTTCTTCAACAGTAATTTCCTTTATGGCATATGTTTTTTCGGCAGGGTCGGAATAATCACTGCCGGAAAGAGCGGACAGAACACTGCGGTAGGTATCAGCGGTTTTCTGATATGTAAAGTCAGACCACTGGGAATCACTTTCTTCTGCCTGATAAAATGTTTCCGGTGAAATAGTTGTAAGCTTGCCGGAACGGAAAAATTTCAGCGCACCAAGTACATCGTATTCAAGGAAAACACAGTCGTCACCGACTTTTGAAGCTTCTGTCATGACATGTGCTTCTGCCTGAGTTTTTGAAATCTGAAGGTAATAATCCTCGGAATCAAAGCTTTCGTTGTAGAAGCTCCGCATATTGTCATATGCTTTGGTTTTATCGAAATCTTCTGTTTTGTTGCCGCAGGCAGTCATGCATGAAAGTATGGCGGCTGCTGTTATAATAGAAATAATCTTCTTCATTTTAAATCCTCACAGTTGTAAATGGCTTTTACTGGGCAAGCGTTTGCACATTCGCCGCACCCTGTACATTTATTATAATCAATTACAGCGTGAAAGTCAACAACATGAACAGCGTCATTCTGACATTTCTTTTCGCATATTTTACAGCCTATACATCCGCTTTTACATGCGAGTTTTGTATTTTTTCCGTTATCCTTTGAGGAACATTTAACTGTAATGTGATTTGCGTATGGTTTGAGGGTAATAAGTCCGTTTGGACAGACCTTCGCGCATTTTTCGCATGCAATACATTCCCCTGTGATTTTTGCAACACCGTTTACAATTTCAATTGCATTGTTATCGCATACCTCAGCGCAGTCACCATAACCGAGACAGCCGTATATACATGCCTTTGAACCACCGTACAGTCTTTTTGCTGCCGCACATGATTTGACTCCGTCATATTCAAAGTTTTGCTTTACGGTATTGCAGTCGCCGCTGCAGTGAACAACGGCACACATTTTGGTGACATCCTCGGCCTTTATTCCTAAAATTCCGCTGATTTTCAGATTGGTTTCATAACCGCCCGGTTTGCAGAGATTTGCAGGTGCATTGTCCTTGATAATGGCAGCCGCATAATCAGCACAGCCTGCATATCCGCAGGAACCACAGTTTGCCTGTGGAAGTGCATCAGAAATCTGTTCGATTCGCTCATCTGTTTTTACAAAGAATACCTTTGATGCGACAGTTAAAAGTATCCCTGCTACAAGTCCTAAAATCAAAAATATTACTATCGGAAGTATATAAGTTTCAAACATTTTTTACATACTCCTTTCACTTTATAAGTCCCGAAAAAGCCATAAAGCTCAGGGAAACGATAGAAGCGGCTATAAGTGTTGAGGGAATACCCTTGAATGTTTCGGGAATGTCTGCGGTTTCAAGCTTTGAACGTACTCCCGAAAAGAGTATCAGAGCAATCGTAAAACCAACACCTGCAAAAAAAGCATTTGCTACTGACTGCACGAAAGTGTATCCGTTGTCAATATTGAGAAGTGTTACACCAAGTACGGCGCAGTTTGTTGTAATAAGCGGAAGGTAAACACCAAGTGCGTTGTAAAGCGGCGGCATAACCTTTTTCAGCATGATTTCGACAAGCTGTACAAACAAAGCAATAATCAGAATAAATGCAACAGTATTTAAATATTCAAGTCCGTTTGGCTCTAAAATAAGTGAGTAGACAGGATATGTAACACATGTGGCGCAGACCATTACAAATATTACTGCCGCACCCATTCCAAGGCTTGAGGAAAGCTTTTTGGATACCCCAAGAAACGGACAGATACCCATAAATTTTGATAAAACAAAGTTATCGACAAATACTGCCGACAGCATTATTATAAGGATTTCTTTCATTTTTCTCCTCCTTTTGCTGACGCACAGTTATGTGCATTCGGGCATCCTGCACAGCCGGTTTTGCTCGGCGGCTTTTTGCCTGAAAGCTTGTTGACAAGTGCAATAATGCAGCCCAGTACAAAAAATCCTCCGGCTGACATTACAAATACTGACATAGGCTGCATACCCGGAATTTCAATCCCCATCCATGATGCAGAGCCTAAAATTTCTCTTACAGAACCCATAAGGAAAAGGGAAAGTGTAAAGCCAAGTCCCATGCCAAGACCGTCAAGTGCTGACGGAATAACCTTGTTTTTGCATGCAAACATTTCAGCTCTGCCCAAAATGATACAGTTTACTGTAATGAGATTTAAAAATGTTCCCAGAGCGTCATAAAGTGATGGGATAAAGCCGTGAAGAAGAAAGCTTATGAGTGTTACAAAGCCTGCGATAATTACAATATAGCAGGGGAGCTTTACAGTTTTTGGGATTACGTTTCTAAGAAGTGAGATAACAATGTTTGAGCCCACAAGTACAAAGGTTGTTGCAAGTCCCATTCCTATTCCGTTTACCGCCTGTGTTGTAACCGCAAGTGTGGGACACATTCCCAAAAGTCCCACAAGATTCGGATTTTCCTTTATAAGTCCTTTGGTAAATTCCTTGAAATTACTCATTTATATATCCTCCCTCCTTGCAGTAATAATACGCTGTTAATGCCGTATCAACCGCTTTATCCATTCCCATAGATGAATAGGTTGCACCTGCTATAACTTCAAAATCGTAGCTTTTATCGGATGCTCCCAAAAACTGCTCTGTAAAGCTTTTGTCTTCCTGTATTTTAGTACCAAGTCCGGGAGTTTCGGCAAGGCTTAAAAAGCCTATTCCGCATATGCTGTCATTTTCAAAGCCGACTAAAATGTTGATACCCGCTTTTGCGTAGCCGTCAGCTGTAATATCAAAAATGGTTTTTCCTCCGCCAATGTAAACGGCATTAATATCAGCATAAGGATATTCATAAATCATATGTTCAGGGAAGTGTTCTTTTTCATCTTTATAGATTATTTCATTGATATTTATATCAAGCTGTGTGTAATCTGCTTCACCAAAAGTTTCGGAAAGAGTCTGTGAAGTCTTTTCAATCTGTGCCTGTGCGATTTTGTCTTTGGTAAGTGCGTTTGCAACAACAAGAAGTCCGCATACCACAACCGAAATAACCGCAAGCACCAAAGGAGGCATTATTTTCTGTTTCATTCAGTCTTTTCCTCCTTTACTGCACCGACAGGCTTTGGCATTGTAAATCTGTCTATGTACGGTGTTACAATATTCATAAGCAAAATCGCAAAGGAAACGCCCTCAGGATAGCTTCCGAATGTTCTGATGATAAATGTAATCAAGCCACAGCCGACACCGAAAATAAGTTTGCCTTTATTTGTAATCGGAGTTGTTACATAATCGGTAGCCATAAAGAATGCACCGAGAATAAGTCCGCCCGATAACATCTGATAAAGAGCGTGTTCAAGACCAAACATTATTCCTGTACCGGTAGTACAGTAAATAAACGAAAGAATTCCAACAGTTCCGATAAATGCAATCGGTGTGACAGGTGAAATTATTTTTCTGATTATAAGGTAAATTCCACCGATAAGAAGTGCCATCGCACAGGTTTCACCAAGACAGCCTGTTGTTGTTCCGAACAATAAATCAAGATATGATGCCTGTACTTGTAAGTCCGGAAATTCTCTTACAAGGGGTGTTGCTGAGGCTATTACATCATCATAGCCGTCAAAAAGCGGATTGAATGTGTTGAGATATTTCGGGTCTGTCCATGTTGTCATGGCTGAACCGAATGAAAGCATAAGCACAATTCGTCCCACTACGGCAGGATTTGCGAAATTCTGTCCAAGTCCGCCGAAAAGCTGTTTAACTATTACTATTGCCACAAAGCAGCCTATAACAGCCATCCACCATGGGAGTGACGGTGGGAGGTTCAGAGCTAAAATAAGTCCTGTTACAGCGGCGCTTAAATCGCCGATTGTCTGCTCTCTTTTCATTATTATACGTGTTACAAATTCAAAGAAAATGCTTGATACAACGCAGGTTGAAATGAGTATGAGCGCCGGAAGTCCGAACAGTATTCCCGAAGCGATAACTGTCGGCAGAAGTGATATTAACACGCACAGCATTACTCTTTGCGTGGTCATTTCTCCTCTTATGTGAGGGGAGGGAGTTACTTTTAAAAGGTTCAAGATTTTTCCGCCTTTCTTATATAATAGCTTTTGCAAGCTGATTTATCTGCGCAAGCTGTCTGCCGGCAGGACAGACATATGTACAGCAGCCGCAGTTCATGCAAAGTCCTACACGCAGTTTTTTCAGTGCTGCGCCATCCTTTCGGTTATATGCCTTTTCAAGCTCTGTAGGCATAAGATTTAAAGGACATGCCTTTATACATCTTCCGCATCTGATGCAATTTGTCATAGTCTTTTCGGCTGTTTTCTCAAATGCAAGAACGGCGTTGTTTGACTTTGAAATTACTGTATTTACATCATAGGCGCACATTCCCATCATAGGACCGCCCATAATAAGCTTTTTGATTTTTTCTGTGTCACAGCCTGCATATTCAAGTATTTCAGAAACAGGTGTTCCGATTTTAACAAAAAGATTGCAAGGCTTTTTTATCAGGTCACCATCAACTGTAATTCGTCTTTCTGTAAGAGGCATACCTGTTTTTGCATAGGTGTGAATATATGCAGCGGTAGAAACGTTCATTACAATTACACCCTGGTCGGAGGGAAGCTGTTTTTCCTTTATCAGTCTGCCTGTAAGGTTAAAGACGAGAATTTTTTCAGCGCCCTGAGGATAAACGGAGGGGAGTTTTTTTACTGAAATTCCGCTGTCATCCTTTGTTTTCTCCTGCAAAAGCTTTATTGCATCAGACTTGTTTGCCTCAATTCCGATAACAGCCTTTGGAATATTCAGGTGCTTCATAACAAGCTTTATACCGCCGACTACATCATCCGGCGCTTCAAGCATCTGACGATGGTCGGAGGTTATATATGGCTCACATTCAGCTGCATTTACTACAAGTGTGTCAATCGGTACTGAGGGATTATGCTTTATGTGAGTCGGAAAACCGGCGCCGCCGAGTCCTGTAAGACCGCTTTCACGCAGTGCCTTTACAAAGTCGTCACGGTTATTTATAACAGGGGGCTTTACATTTTCGGAAGTTGTCTGAATATCATCAGTTTCTATTCTTATAGCTTTGCAGACTCCGTTTGAAAGTCTGATTTCGGTGATTTCCTTTACAGTTCCCGAAACTCCTGTATGTACGGGAACAGACAGGAAGGCATTGGAATCGCCTATCTTGTCACCGATATTTACATGCTCGCCGACTTTTACAATTGGTTCACTGTGAGCGCCCATATTCATATTCATGGGGATTAAAACTTCCTTTGGAACAGGAAATTTTTCAGTCGGACAATTGGCAGTATTTTTATTATGCTTCAGGTGCAGACCTTTGATTTTTCTCATTTGGTTCTCCTTAAAAAGGGTTTTAGTTTCGGTATTATTAAATTTGCCGCAATTCCTGTTACGATACCTGCAACAGTGCCGGAAACAATCAGCACGGGGAGATATGACAAAACGGCTGTATTATACATTATAAAACATGCGGCGATAATCTGCCCTGCATTGTGTGCAAGAGCGCCGCAGAGGCTTATGAGCAGGAAGGATGCTCTGGTTTTTCTGAAAATCAAAAGCATCACAGCAAAGCTCAGCAAGCCGCCCGAAAGGGACATGAAAAAGGCTGTTGCTCCACGTGTGAGCAGGACAAACAGCGACTTTAACAGTACTATGGAAAAGCTGATTCCTGTGCCAAGCTCCGAAATTGCTGTCATTACCGGAAGATTTGAAAATCCGGGTTTAACTCCCAAAGGCAATGGAATAAGTGTTTCTACAGCGGAAATTGCAGCGGAAAGTGCAAGCAGAATTCCCGAAAAAGCCGCCTTATATGCTTTGTTCATTGAAATCAGTCCTTTATTTCCACAATGATTTTATTGGGCATACAGACAATTGTTTCGCCGCAATCGGATATAAAACCTGTTTTTTTACAGATTTTATCAGGACAGTCAGAGCTTATGATTCTGATGCGGTTATCCTTTATTTCGAAGGTGATATTTTCAATGCTGTCAAGGGAAAATATTCTATCCTCAGCGTTCAGATTTATTTCGGCTGAAACTCTGCCGTCAACTGAAATAACAGCAGTTTTTCCGTCTGATTTCAAAGCGGTTGATATGATAAAAACAGTGACAGCCGAAAGTATTATTGCGGCAATTATTATCAGTTCTCTGATGGAAGGTTTTGACTGCATAGCTTAAATGAAGTATCTGTAAGCTCAAATTCAAGACCCTCACTTACATATACGTTTTTGTCCTTGTCAACCGCAACAATTTTAAAGTCTTCATTATTAAGATAACCGGACAGCTTTTCACTGCCGTCAGCAAAAATCATTGTTGAAAGAAAGTCTGAATCAAGTCCGCTCCGGCAGAAAACAGTAACCGATGTAAGGTCTGTTTCGGAAGGATAACCTGTCCTCGTATCAAAAATGTGTATGTATTCCTTATTGTCGATAACTGTATATCTGTGATATCCGCCTGATGTTGATACAAATCCCGATTCGGTATGAAGTTTACCTAAAATGCCATCGTTTTCCGGAGAAAGGATATTTGTTGTAAAGGTATCGTCTCCGTAGAGAAGGATTGATGAGCTTCCGGCTGAAACAACTGCCTTTCCGGCTCCGAGTCTGTCAAATTCTTCCTTTACAAAGTCGAGCGCAATGCCCTTTGCAAAACATCCGGAATCGAGTTTTGCATTATTTTCGAGAGTTACGGTATTTTCATTTAATTTTATATTTTCGAATCCTACAGTTTTCATAGCGGAAAGTATCTGCTCCTCTGTCGGAACGGAGGGATTATCCCCTGTTATATTCCAGAGGGATGTGATTTCGCCGATTGTAATGTCAGCTCCCTTTCCGTAGGTTTTATTAAGCAACATGATTTTTTCAAGTGCCTCTGAAAGCTTTGGGCTGACTGTCATTGTTTTGGATTGGTTAAGCTCTGATATTTCACTTTCAGGATTATAATTGTCAAAAATAAGTTCGGTATCTGAAAAAATTCGTTTTACGTCATCCTTTATGTCGTTGTCTCCGATTATTTCAACATATGTATCCATACTGTAAAAAAAACTCTTGTTGTATTCGTTTCTGCTCTGCAGAAGTATTGCTGTGAAGATAGCAGCAACACATATTACAGAAGCAACTGCCAGAATTACACCTTTATTAATGCTTTTTTTTGAATTCATCAAATTCCCCCTTTTATTTACAATGAAAAAATGGTATAATAGATTATATCAGTCTGAAATTATACGCTGTGATAAAAGCTGTGAAACTGGGAAATTTTGTTTTCACTTTTTCTGATTAGCTGCAAAAATGAATTGTCTGTATCTTCGTCAGTGAGTTTTACGGGCGAATCGCTGCTCTTTAATTTTATGGAGGCGCATATATTCATTATGACAGAATCAGCAAGATTTTCAGCAGGAATATCAGGTATGCTGAAAAGGCTGCTGTTATCATTTTTTTCGCTTATTATTCTGAACAGCTTATAAAAATTCAGTATCATAAAATCAAAGATTTCTTTTTCAAATTCTTCTCCACCGGCGTTCTGACATGCTGAAAGAATACAGGCAGCGGCTTTTTTTACAGTTTCAATATCACTTGCTGTGTCGGGTGTCTGTATGCTGCCGCTTTCCGGTGAAGTTCTGCCGAGCAGGCAGTCACAGGATACGTTATAGTAGTCGGCAATTCTGACGACAAAGTCAAGTCCGCATTCTCTTATGCCCTTTTCGTAGTGGGAAAGCAGAGCCTGTGAGATTCCAAGGTCGGCGGCAACCTGCTTCTGACTTAATTTGCGCTTTTTTCTCTGCTCGGTTATAACCTGTGGAAATCTTGAATTCATCTTATCACCTCATTATAAAATGGTACTTTAAAATTATATAACAGTTCGTATAATTTTGTAAATGGTTTATCTGCAAAATTTTACATAATTTTATTGGCCGTAATTTGTAGAATATATGTACATGGCGAATTTACAGACTTTTTTTAGTGCATAATAACTATATACTTTAAGTATTTTTAAAAGGAGACAGTTATGAAAGGTTACAGACTTAGTGTTATAAGGCATGGTCTTACAGAGGCAAATGACAAGGCTATTTACCTTGGAAGCCGTACTGACTATTCACTTTCCCAAAAAGGAATGGCTCAGCTTGTTGATAAAATGGATGAATATGAGTACCCTAAAGTACAGAGGGTATATTCTTCACCTATGAAAAGATGCATTGAAACTGCGGAAATTGTTTTTCCTTATCGTGAACTGCAGGTTGTTGAAAATATGACAGAGCTTGACTTCGGTGAGTTTGACGGAAAAAGTGTTGCGGAGCTTATTGACCGTGATGATTATAAGCAGTGGCTTCAGGGTGGAACTCCTGACAAGAGAGCCCCCGGCGGTGAAAGCATGGAAGAACTCCTTTTAAGGCTTTACAAGGGACTTCATGAGATTATTATTGATATGATGAACGAACAGCTGACTCATTGTGCGCTTGTAACACATTCGGGTATTGTGACAAATCTTATGTCGGCATTCGGTATTCCGAAAATAGACCCCAAGGAGTTAACCTGTGAACCCGGGGAAGGCTTTGAGGTAATTGTAACAGCTAAAATGTGGCAGCAGTCACAGGCTTTTGAAATTTTAGGCAAGATACCATATTATAAGGAATGATTTTCGGAATATTTCTGCTTCAGAAAAACTGTACATAATCTTTTGGATTGGAGTTTTTTATGTCTACTTATGAATGCAGAAAAAGGGCGAAATCAGTTTTAAAGGGATGTTACAGCGAGGGTATTTTTGTTGTTATGGTATATATCGTTATGTACCTGATTTTCAAATTGTCGGATATTGTAAAAATTGCCGTTATCCTATATAATAGTAATATAAACGTATCCGGATTGTTTGTAACGTCGGATATAAGCGGCATGCTGATGAAGTATGTGTCAGGCATTATTGCTTTTGTTGTTATGACACCGCTGCTGACAGGCGGTCTGTGGTGGTTTTATCAGACGGCATGCGGAAGTGATAATAAAAACATCTTAAAGCTTTATACCGGATTCAGACTGAATATCCGTGCGGCGGTTCTTTATGCAGTTATATGGTTTATATTGCTGCTGTCACTTATCCCAACCGGAATTTGCTGGGCGGCGGCGGCTTTTCTGCTGGAAACTGTGTCTGAATATCGCAATCAGGCAGTAGTACTCTTTATTTGTCTTCAGCTTTTTATGGCGGGGATTTTTCTGCTCGGACTGTATCTCAGAGCTGTAACAGGAACAATTCTTGCTCCGTTTGTTTTTATAAGGAATCCTGATATGAATGCATTTAAAATCCTTGCTGTTTCAGGTAAGAAGATATATGGTTCAAAGCTTGAGTGCTTAAAGCTTATAATGACATATATTCCTGCCATGCTCCCGATTGTGACAATACCGTTTGTGCTGCCGAAATTGCTGATGTCTCTGGCTGTATTTGCCTGTGACAGAATAGGAGAGGGAAATTGGGAAAGTTAGTTTTTTGCGTTACCCGTGATACAAAGCTTGATGACTTTCTGCGAAATGATGCAGGCGTTTCAAAAAGAATGATTTCAAGGCTGAAACGCACCGAGAACGGAATAACAAGAGACGGAAGGCTTGTCCGGACTATTGATAATGTATACAGGGGAGAGAAAATCGTTCTGAGCTTTGAGGATACAAAAATCCTTGAGCCAAACGGAAACCTTGATGTTGAAATCGCTTTTGAAAATGAAAACCTTATTGTTTTTGACAAGCCTGTCGGGATGCCTGTTCATCCGTCGATAAAGCATCAGGGGGATACCCTCGGAAACTTTTTTGCGTATAAATATCCTGACCTTACATTTCGTCCTGTAAACCGTCTTGACCGGGATACGTCAGGGCTTTGTATCGTTGCAAAAAATGCGTTTTCTGCGGCGGCACTGCAGAATGATATACAAAAAGTATATTATGCGGCGGTGACAGGAAATGTAAAAGGTGAGGGAACTGTTGACGCACCCATTGCAAGGGAACAGGAGTCAATTATAAAAAGAGTTGTACGTGAGGACGGTCAGCGGGCTGTTACTCATTACAAGGTGCTGATTTCGGGTGAAAAATATTCACTGCTTGAAGTAAATCTTGAAACAGGCAGAACTCATCAGATAAGGGTTCATTTTTCGTATATCGGACATCCTCTTGCCGGTGATGACCTGTATGGCGGCAATCGGGAGGATATAGAATATCAGGCACTTCATTGCGGTTCTCTTGAGTTTAAAGAACCGGTGACAGGTGAACTGATAACTGTAAAGTCGGATATCAGGGCGGATATGAAAAGGCTTTTTGAAAAGGTGTAAGAAAGGAAAGTATAAAAATGGAAAGAATAGCAAGTTTTCAGGTTGACCACAGAAAAATTGATGTTGGTATGTACATATCAAGAGTTGATGGAGACATTATTACATATGATGTAAGAATGGTGAAGCCTAACGGCGGAGTATATCTCGAAACTCCTGCTATGCATACAATTGAGCATCTTTTTGCAACATTTGCAAGAAATTCGGAATTCGGCAAGGGTATAGTCTATGTCGGACCGATGGGCTGCCGTACAGGCTTTTATCTTCTGACAAGAGGGATGAGTCATGAAGCGGCAATAAAGCTTGTACGTGATGCCTACAGATTTATTTCTGAATATGATGACAGAATTCCGGGATGTTCCGAGGAAGAATGCGGCAACTACAAGGAGCATGACCTTGAGGGAGCGAGAAAAGCGGTTCTTCCTTTGCTGAAATCTCTGGAAAATTATTCTGTCGAAATGCTGGAATACTCCTGGCATATGAAATAAAAAACACATACTGAATTTGTGCAGTTCTACAAATATTTGTCGATGTTTGGTAAATCTATACAAATCGACTTGCGTTTTATTGTGAAGTTGTTATAATACTCTTACAGTGTAACTGATTTGTAATAATTTATAAATCAGTTCACGGCTCTCTGTACAATGTGAGATACAGGGACTGAAGTGAAAGGAGTATTTATGAAACACAAAGAATCAAAATCAAGTCGTATATATTCATTGATTATGAACTGTACTGCACCAGTGCTGACTGCAATTTTTATTGGTGGTGCTGCGTGCTGGGCGGCTGAGCTTCAATACGGAGAACCAGTTGAATACAGTAAAAATCCGCAGACGGCAGCTGTTTTTTCTGAAAGAGGACTTTCGGCTCTGCCTGATGTGCAGACGGAAATGGCTTTGCCTGTTTCGGATATTACTGTTATAGATAATGCGAATTCCGGTGCTGAGCTTGTTGAGGCATGCGGTGTTTATATCGGTGACGAGTTTGTCGGTGCGGTTTCGGATGGTGAAGCTGTAGCAGAGGAGCTTTCGGTAATTCTGGACACCTACCGCAGCGATGAAAATGTTATTGAGGCTGATTTTGCTGTTGAACCTGACCTGAAGCAGGGGCTTTATCGTACAGAAGCACTTGTTGACGAATCGGACATGGCTGAATTTCTTACAGGTGAGAAGAAAGTATTTTCGGAATATACAGCCGAAGAAGAAGATACACCTGAAAAAATTGCCGAGGATTTCGGAATGAGTGTGGATGAGGTGAAGGAGCTTAATCCGGAAATAGAAGAAATAGAAAACGGTGAACAGGTTAAAATCAAGGAAACAGTTTCTGTGCTTCCTGTTAAGTATACATGTCAGGAACAGGAGGAAGAAATAGTAGAACTGAATTCGTATACCTATAATGATGATTATGAGCTTGTGTCGGGTGGTATAAGGGGCAGAAGACTCAGCACATATGAAGTTACCTATATTGACGGTGAGGAAATTTCAAGAAGGCTTATGTCTACTGAAACTACCGAGCTTCCGGAAGCTGAAAATGAAGCAGCCGAGGAAAACTACATTTCGCAGCAGCCGGTGCAGGCTGAACCTGACGGACAGACCGACGAACTGCACAGTGAAAGCATACCTGAATCAGAGGATGTATTTTCGGCAAGCTTTATATGGCCTGTTAACGGCGGATATGTCAGTGACCCGTTTTTAAGTGACAGAAATCATAAGGGGCTTGATATAGCGGCGCCGGCAGGTACGGATATCTATGCTGCTGACGGCGGCACTGTTCTGGAAGCAGGCTGGAATGACGGCGGTTATGGCTATTATGTTGTAATTGATCACGGTAACGGCTATACAACCCTTTATGCACATGCAAGCGAGGTCTATGTAAGTGCCGGACAGAGCGTGCAGCGTGGTGAGCTTGTTGCTGCAGTAGGCACAACGGGGGATTCTACAGGTAATCACTGTCATTTTGAAGTGAGATACGGTGGAAGCTACCTTAATCCGCAGGATTTTGTGTGATTGGTGAAAATGTACAAAAATGGCACGAGAAGTTTATAAAACTTCTCACAATCAATTGTTGCAAAAAATGTAAGGATATGCTATAATATATTTGCGTGATTGCAACAGATATGCGATGAAGCAGAAGGTTGCCGGCGGTGTGTCGGGTAATTTCTGTGGAGTATGTCCGATTTAAAACCGGGCGAATGAGATATTTGAGCACAGTTTGTGTCATTCTGAAAAGCTAAAAAGCTTGAAGTATGCGAAAATTGTGTCCTGATGACTGTTACCGGATTTTGTAAACATGCGAAATCCGGTTTTTTATTGTCAAGGTCAGGAAACACACGGGTGTGTGTGATATTTCAAAACCGGCTCCCAAAATAATGCTTTAAGGAGGCGAAACAAGTGGCAGTCAACGAAAAGATCAGAATCAAGATCAAGGGATACGAACACGCAACAGTTGATGCAGCAGCTGCAAAGATTGTTGAAGCGGCAAAGAGAAGCGGTGCGAGAGTTTCCGGACCAATTCCACTCCCAACAAACAAAGAGGTTATCACAATCCTCAGAGCCGTTCACAAGTACAAGGACAGCCGTGAGCAGTTTGAAATGAGAACTCATAAGAGACTTATCGATGTAATCAGACCAACTGCTAAGACAACGGATGCACTTCAGAAGCTGGAAGTACCGGCTGGCGTGGACATCGTAATGGAAGTTAAATAATAACTTCACCCAGTGTTTCACAGAAAATCCGCTGTGAATCAAGACGGAAAAATTTCCGCCGGTCATGTTGGCTTTCAGGCCAACCAATAACCTAACAGGAGGAAATATACATGAAAAAAGGTATTATCGGTAAGAAAATCGGTATGACACAGATTTTCGATGAATCAGGAAAAGTTATTCCTGTAACAGTAGTTGAAGCCGGTCCTTGTGTTGTTGTTCAGAAGAAAACTGTTGAAAAAGACGGT
>SVNU01000147.1 GCA_015066715.1 Ruminococcus sp.
ATGGCCCACCAAAATTAAATATAGGGGTATAGCTCAGTCGGTAGAGCAGCGGTCTCCAAAACCGCGTGTCGTGAGTTCGAATCTTACTGCCCCTGCCACATTAAAGCCCGCAAACTACGGTAATACCGAGGTTTGCGGGTTTTTTGTCGAATAATGATATTATGTGTGTTTTACTATTTAGTACCCTATTTTTTCAATAAATTTTATTAAAATAAATATTATTCGTCGTATTTTCGTCGTATAAATGTCGTATGAAATATTTCTTCAAACGACGTAGCTACGTCATTTCAGGAAACTAAGTGTCGTATAATGTTATTTATTATTATATATTTTAATATTAACTTGTTTTTTCTTGATTCAGTGTACAATCGCAGGGAAGTGTCGTATAAGTGTCGTATTTTCGTCGTATAAAAATCAGCTGAAAAGTGCGATTTTACGTGTTTTCCAGAGTTAGTATTGTCATATACAAAATATTAAAGTGCAGAAGGAAGTCTGAACCTTCTGCACTTTTTGTCATAGATGTAATCAACTGCACCATAGCTGAATATTTTATTCCAAATTATCAAGTCCAAGCTTTACCCTGCTGCCGTCCATAACCTTAACAATAAGCTTCTCTGCAAGCATTCTGTCAACCTCAGCGGTAAGCCTTGCAGATATGCCCTTGTAGCCCAATGCCTTTGCAAGCTCATTTTTGGAAAGCGGCTTCTCTTTAAGTGCCTCGGTTATCCTGCTGCGATAAGCCTCTTCTTTTTCAGAAACCTGCTTCTTCTCAGCAAAGTACGGGTGTACAGGTATTGTAACTGAAAGGTAGCTTCTGTTTTCATCCATATCAAATACAGGAAGTCCCGAACCGTTGTCCCTCAATGCCTTTATTGCATTCGGGAAGCCTGTGTTGCGTCCTTCAATAAGCTTCAGCTCTTTGAGAAAATCACCTATACGGCGGTTGCGGTATATTCTTGCTCTTATCTGATATTCTTCAATGCTCTTGTCTGAAATGCTGCGGTCAAATCCAGGGAAGCTTGTTATCTCAATAGCGTCAGGAGTAATTCTCACCGTAATCGGCTCGTTCACCTGATAGGAACGATGATACACCGCATTTGCAAGAATTTCCTCTATTGCCGCATAAGGATAATTTGCTATACGAATTGCCTCAGCCTTTTGGTCAGATTTTATCGTAACTTCTTTCAGCGTGTAATTCTTTATATATGCAAGTGCGTCACGAAGCTGTCGCTGAATAGGACCCGTAAATGTTTTCTCAACCATATTCGTTCCTGTCGGGTCAGGAATATCAACAACCTCAATCTTTGCATAACGGAAATATTTCTCGGGACGTTCGGAGAACATCAGAATTCCCACATTAAGCGGTTTCAGACTTTCAGGCGGACCTGATACAAGCTGCATATCCTTTGCTATGTCAACAACATCCCTTTTGACAGAGTGCTCATACAGGTCACTTCCTATTTCCTTGAGATGCTGCCTGAGCAGTCCCAGATCCAGGTCGGACACATCAGCTGCAAGATTTGGTCTGTCATCAAAGGGAATATCCGTTGAAACGTAGAACAGTTCCTTTTCCTCATCAGGAGAAGCAACGATTGTACTGCTGAACTTGCGGATATAATAAAGCTTGTTGGACTTCTCTGAAAATACGTCCTTTGACGCCTTGTATGGTCTGCCGTAACCGCCTGATACCCATATAACTATAACATACTTACCCTGGAAAAGCACAGGCTCAATAACAGGATTGTACAACGGTTCAATGCAGTGGCACAGACCTATAAGCTCTTTCAGGATACTGTCAATTCGTCCCTGCTCAATACCTCTAACAGGCAGTATCGGTGTTCCATCCTTTTCGTCAACACCAATAACGATGTACCCTCCACCTACATTATCAATGTCATTTGCAAAGGCACAAATGCTGTGAATAATCGGAGTAGGGTTCCAGTCACCCTTGAACTCAATTCGTGTGGACTCAACAACACGCTGATTTATCAATTCATCTATGTTTACAGGTATAGCCATTTCCCTGCCTCCATTCTGCTTTTTCTATATTGTAACACCTCGACAAGTTGTTGTCAACACCTTCGATGAAATTTCGTCGAAACTTTCGACGTTTTATTATCGATATCGTCGAAACGCGATATTATATATGGTAATCCGACAATATTAAGGTTTTATAAGCGTGCTCAAATATAGGCATAACAAAGCTGGTTGCGGGAATTATTGCGTGTGAGTAATTTCATAGATTCAGGCTGATTTTAAATATATATATTTGAAATTTATGTGTGAGTCATCAATTTTTTAAAACTTAATCCGTATTTTTCTGCAATATCCTTGGCATAGCTTGAACCTGTTGTCTTTTTTCTCAGTACAGTATAAAGGCGTTTCCCATTACTTTGGTTTATTTCTACTGTCAGATTATCCAAAGGAGATTTACAAATATCTGAATTATTGATTTTTTCGGGAAGCTCGGCAAGCTCATGGATATGAGTTATATATACCCCTCTGCATCCCTTGGCACTCATTGCTTTAAGAACCTCCTCTGAAATAGCCGAGGCTTCATATGAGCTTGTACCTGAAAATGGTTCATCACATATTATTAAAGAATATTCATCTGCAAGACTCATAAGCTTGCTCATTTTTTCACATTCTTCTGTAAATCGGCTTTGTGTTATATTTTTTCCGGAGGCAGAAAAATGAAGAAGAATTTCACTTACAGGACTTAATTCAGCATATTCAGCAGGAACATACAGTCCAAGTTGAAAAAGAACCTGACATACTGCAATAGCTTTACCGTAAATTGTTTTGCCGCCACTGTTTGCACCGCTCATTATATAGAGCATACCTTTGTTGTCACATATAAAATCATTTTCTGTCATATGAATACCGTCAAGCACCAGCTGAGGAAAATACATACCCTTTAAGATACATTGTTTTTCGGTTTTATCACATACCTTAGGACGGCATATCGGATAACGCATAGCCTTAAGCTTGCGGAAAAATTCTGCACCTGCCGCCAAAAAGCGCAGGTCGCTGTAAAAGCCCAATATGAAATTTGTCTTTGAATTTGTATATGCTCTGACAGCAGGTTTCCATGAACGTATAGATGCTTTTACAAGCTTATACAGTGCAGTATTAAGTACAGATTCAAAAATTTTTCGTTCTTCGCTGTTCATAAGCAGATTCCGTGGTGATGAAAGTGGAGAAGAGCATTGATATGGATTAACGCCCGAATCAAGACGCAGCACTTTATCTATTATGCTTCCCGAAACAAATTTTTGATTGTTTATGCTTACAATGCCTGCTTCAGTAGGGTGTAATCCGCTGTCAAGATTTATTCCGAGGGTAACGCTTTGCACATCTGAAACAAGACGTGTATTTTCAGGAATAGCCTCCTTAAGCCTTGCAAAGCTTTCATCCATTGTTATTTCATTTATACCGTTTTTCAGGTCAGTAAACAGTTTTGATTTAATATTTGTGCTGTTGATTTTTTCATTCAGATAGTCTATCAGATTAACATAAATCTGAAGATCTCTTACAGCATAAAGGCTGTCTATTTCATCAGCTTCGCCGCTGTGTATTCCCTTGGTTTCCATAAGCGTCATAAGCTCGGGAAGAATATCTTTTACAGCTTCAAAGAGAACATCATTTTCAATAAGATCGGTCAGAGCGTCAAGGCGGTAATTTATAACATTGATATCATCGGTTAAAAGCTTTTCAAGTTCAACATAATTCTTACCGTTCCATGAGTTTTCTTTTATCCTGATAAGAGCGTTGAGACTCAGCTCGGAAATAAAATCACTGTTCATCTTCAGACCTCCTATATGGGAATGTTCATAGCAATATAGTCGCGTAAAATATCCGCCGCTATTGCACTTATCACTAAATATATCACCAGCAAAATCCAAAAGGTTATATTTGAATAACCGAGCCTGCACCATATTTTCTTGGTAAGTGGAAGACCGTAAAAGGCTTCAAGTGCAAATGTCCAGATAGAGATTATTGTCAGGACGTTAAAAAAAAGCAGTTGCCCCAGAAAAATAACTGCCCCGTGTACACAGAAAGTAAAGAATACTTCCTTTCGTGGTATATTTATAAATCTATCCGATGGAAAATACAGATCAAAATTTTTTCTTCCGATAAGCATATGTACTCACGTCCTTTTCGGATTATGTTTTTACGTTTTACATACTGAATTTTGTTTTATTATACCACGTTATTGGGATTATAGCAAGTTGGTTTGGTATAAATATAATTAGGCATGAAAAACTGACATTCAAATAAATCGGCTCTTACATTCCTAAAGGCCATGGGACAATAGAAAAAATATCCCAGCAAACAGCATAAAAGCCGTTTGCTGGGATTTCTGCATTCAATACAAATCATCAAGCTTCATAACAGCGGAATGCTTATGTTCCTCGATAACGTGATGATAAATCTTCAAAGTCGTCGAAACATCTTCGTGACCAAGAATTTCCGAAACAGCCTTGATGTCAACGCCGCTGTGAATGAGCGTTGTAGCGAATGTATGACGAAGTGCGTGAACGAGATTGGTCTTGCCTGTTATGCCGCAGTTTCTGAGAATACTCTCCATTGTCCTGTAAATCTTGCGTGGGGAAGGAATCGTGTGATTTTTCGACGCAATCACTCTCTTATCATCCTTGATTATTT
>SVNU01000011.1 GCA_015066715.1 Ruminococcus sp.
AAACTCTGCAATGTGTATTTACAGGAAATCCAGGACATAATCTCCGTCTTGCTTTCGGTTATTGGGATCCGAATTATGTTGACACCGAAACGGGAAAAACAGGTAAATGGTTTAATGATGACAGTACATTTTTAGGTACATATGCCTTTGATGAAACAGGCAGAGCTACTGTTCCGATTTCTGTACCAACCGATGCCAAAAGCGTGGAAATCATACTGTTTAATTACTATATAACTGATGAATCGGGCAATTCGGTTCAGCTTGACAAAGCTGAAGTGGGACTTGAAAAGATTATTGAAATAAATGAATAAAAATATAATCCTTAATCTCAAATTTTAAGATTAAGGATTTTTCTTATAACCATGTCGCAGATGTCCCCCCGCCTCTAGGCGGCGGGTTCCATTCAGACTTTCAGTAGGAGAATAAATCTCCCACTGAAACCCTGAGGAGCAAAACTCCCTGCGACGGTTGCAATCGTCGCAACGTGATTAAGCGAGCTTATCACGTTTTGCTCCGATTTTAATAAAGTATTTACAAACTCGGTTTAAAAACATTCCCCATGTGGGGAATATATTTAATCATGGTTACCGTTTATAATACAGTCAGTAATTTTAAGACTGTCTTCTTTGACTTCACATGGAAGATATAATATCTTAACACCATGTTTTACGGCATTTTCCATAGCTTCACCAAATTTTGCATGGGTTTCGATATTTGGCAAAACTTTTTTAATCTTCGGCATGGTAATGGCAAAGGCTATGTAACATTCATATCCCTGCTCTGAGGCCTTTGCAAGTTCGTTCATATGCTTTACACCTCTTTCGGTTGGTGCATCGGGAAAATACCCCATACCGTCAATTTCAAGTGTACATCCCTTTACCTCAATAAATATTTTACGTTCACCACATTCAAGATAAAAGTCAACCCTTGATTTTCCGTAGGTAAATTCCGGCTTTAAATATGTAATATCCGAAAATAATTCAGGTTTGCTATCAAGCCATTCCTTTACTATCTTATTCGGAGCCTGACTGTCGATATTAACCAGACCTAAACTATCCTTATAAACAGCTATAAGGTCATATTTTGTTTTTCTGGTTGGATTGTCCGATTTTTCAAGAATAACCTTACTGCCAGGCAGGAGCAGTTCTTTACACCTTCCTGTATTCTTGACATGAACTGTTTCGATATTTCCATTTATTTTCACATTAGCAATAAAACGATTGGGTCTTGAAATGAAAGTTGCCGTCTGTATATTTTTATATCGCATTTATTTATCACCAAATATATTATATCATATTATTTCTGAAAAAACAACTTTGATTATTTATACACTTGATTTAAAACCAAAAAAATGATATACTAATATAAGAGATTGGAGGCGGAGCATATGGGACTTTATTTAAATAAAAATAGTGTTGATTTTCAGATGGCAGTTAATTCGGATATATATGTAGATAAAAGTATGCTTATTCAGCAGACAAATAAAATAGTTAATACGGAACAACGTTTTATTTGTATCAGCCGACCAAGAAGATTTGGTAAGTCAATAGCAGCAAACATGCTTACCGCCTATTACAGCAAAGGCTGTGACTCAAAGGAACTTTTTGCACCATATAAAATATCACAGGCCGATAGCTTTGAAAAGCATCTTAACAAATACAATGTCATAAGCTTTGATATGCAGAAATTTCTTGTAAAAACTAAGAGTGTTGAAGAAATGCTTGAAGAATTGGAAGAAGAAATACTTGATGAGCTTCTTGATGAACATCCAAAATTGGAAAAATACAAAAGACTTGATATTTCAAAGGCTGTGGGAAAAATTTATGCTTCCACAGGCATACCTTTTGTATTTATCATAGATGAATGGGACTGCGTATTAAGATACTATTCTTCTGAAAGTGAGCAGAAGAAGTATCTTGACTATCTTTACGCTCTTTTCAAGGGACAGCCCTATGTTGCACTTGCATATATGACAGGTATTTTACCTATAAAAAAATACGGTGTACATTCTGCCCTTAATATGTTCAATGAATATTCTATGGAAGGTGCATATCCGTTTTCTGAATTTACAGGCTTTACTGAACAGGAAACAGAAGCACTTTGCAAACAGTATTGTATTGATGTAAACGAAACCAAAAAATGGTATAATGGTTATAATGTTGATGATATAGCGATATATAATCCTCGTTCTGTAACGGAAGCTTGCCGAAGAAAGAGATTTACAAATTACTGGTCAAAGACAGAAACATACAATGCCCTTAAAACTCCTATAAATCTTAATTATGATGGTCTTAAAGAAAAAATTGAAAAAATGTTTGCAGGAGAACATATAAAAATTGATACAGGTACATTTCAGAATGATATGACAAGTTTTAATTATGCTGATGATGTTCTGACGCTCCTTATTCATTTAGGTTATCTCACATACGATTTTGATACACAATCCTGCTATATACCGAACATGGAGGTGCAGCAGGAATTTGTCAGAAGTATTAAAGGCGGAGGTTGGGAGCCTGTTATCAATGCTATAAACCAGTCTGAAGAATGTCTGAAAGCCACACTTTCAGGCGACTCTGAAACTGTTGCCAGAATAGTTGAACAGACACATCAGGAAAATACTTCTATTATCAAGTATAACGACGAAAACGCTCTTGCTTGTATAGTTACACTTGCTTTCTATACAGCAAGAAATCAGTACGAAATTATAAGAGAACTTCCGACAGGTAAAGGTTATGCTGATATAGCTTTTCTGCCAAGACCAAATGAAAATGTTCCTGCAATAGTGGTTGAACTCAAAAAGGAGCAGGATGCTTCAATTGCTCTTGAACAAATCAGAAACAGACAGTATGCTGAAAAGCTTCTTGATTACAGTGGTGAAATTATCCTTGTTGGAATAAATTACACAACTGACCCGAGCACAGATTATAAGAAGCATACCTGTAAAATTGAAAGAATAACTAAATAATATAACAAGGCATTATCGTAATCCTGCGATAATGCCTTAAATTTTCCAGTAGATATGTATTTCTCTGTCACCATTTTCAGACGTCTGTCCTATTTCAATAAATTCGATGAACTCATCGGCAACAGTACGGGTCAGCTCATGAAAATGAATGTATTTTTCTATAAGCTGATGTTGATTTTCAGAAGTCTGTATACGAAGACGGCTTTCTTCAAGTTTCTGTCTGATTTCTGCTATTCGATTATCAATATCTGTTTCTTCCAGAGCAATATGTTCACGAAATATTTTAAAATCATCAGCTGAAATAATTCCGTCAAGCTTATCCTTATACATCTGGGTAAGTCTGTTTTTAACAATTTCTTTTTGTGCAGTAAGTGAAGCAAGCTGTTTTTCTGTTTTTTTCGCCTGGTCTGTATAGACATCGGTAATATGGAGCTTATCTTTCTGACAGTATTCCTCTATAAGAATATTAAGCTCATCAATAATTTTCTTTTCAAGTACTTTTCCGCTGATACTTTTGGTATTTGGACAGTTCATAGCACCTGTTTTATATGAAGCACACTGAAGGCTGTAATACTTTATCGTCTTTGACTTATTGTAATACACATTTCTCTTCATAGGTTTACCACACACAGCACATTTAACTTTACCCGACAAAGGCGAAAGAGTCATATCCGTACCGCTTGAACGAACCCGGCTCTTAATACGTTGTTGTGCAGATTCCCAGGTCTGACTGTCAATTATTGCCCGATGTGTATCGGGAATTCTTATCCACTTATCAGATGTAACATTTATTTTCTTTTTATTCTTATAGCTTACATTATGGGATTTTCCCTGTACCAGCGTACCCGTATACATCTCATTACGCAAAATACTGCCAACTGTTGATTGCGTCCATAATCCTTTTGAACTGCTTGAATTGGCATTACAGTTGACGTAATTTGAACCTGTCTTTTGTTTATATGCAGAGGGGCTTAATATGCCTTCCTCGTTAAGCTTCTGCACAATTTTTCTGTAACCGTTACCACTTACAAACATATCAAAAATCATCTTAACCACATCTGCCGCATCTTCATCTATAACAAGGTGGTGCTTGTCATTTGGGTTAATTTTGTAACCATAAGGTGCAAATGAACCTATAAACTGTCCCTGTTCACGCTTATACGAAAGGGTTTTACGGATTTTTGAGGAAATATCCTTTACATACATTTCGTTGTAGGCACTTGTAAACAGACGCATTGTGCTGTAGCTTTCACTGTCAGAATCGGAATTATCTGCCACACCCACAAACCGTATGCCCCATTCGAGAAACTTATCATTGATATATTCTTCTATTACAATTATATCACGGGAAAACCGTGACTGGTCTTTACATAAAACAATATCAATTTTTCCTTTCTGACAATCACCAAGCATACGTATAAACTCAGGACGGTTACGGTCAACACCGCTGTATCCGTCATCACAGTATATGTCGTATATATCCCAGCCTCTTTCCCGGCAGTAATCACGAAGCATGGCTTTCTGATTATGTATACTCTGACTGTCGTCGCATTTCATTTTGTCTCTGTCTTCTATGGACAAACGACAGTAAATCCCAACCTGCGGCATTGACCTCACCTCCATAATAACTTTACAATCTTTATCTTAAACTTTCTTTAACTGAATATTAAGAAGCTTTTCAATCTTTTCAGTTACAGCCTTTTTTAGCTCCTCATTTTTTGAAGTCCTGAATATATTTTTTATATACACATTGTTCTTCAAAACATTTCCTCCTCTCTTATAAATTTTATGTCTTTAAAAACATTAATATTACTTTTATATAATCAGCTGAAAATTTAAATTAAAGCTCTAAAATAAGGTTGATTTTTTTAAAAAAATGTGTTATAATCTATTTAATATTATTTACAAAATAAACAAAAAAACAGCAGAAACACAATATTTTTTGAAAAAAGGAGCAATATCAATGAGAATTTCCGCACTGGTTAATCAAAAATTCAAAGACTACTTTTTTCCCACTATACTTATGTCAGCGTCAGCCTCACTCAGTTTAATAGTCGACTCTGTAATTGTAGGAAATATACTTGGCAGTAATGAACTTGCTGCCGTAAATCTTATAATGCCGTTGTCATTGTGCTTTACAGCGATATGTGCTTTATTCGGGATAGGTTCATCAACCGCCATTTCTGTTTTCAAAGGAAAAATGGATCAGAAAAATACCAATCGTTGCCTGTCGCTTTCGGTAATCGCATGGGGATTTATAAGTATCATAACTATTCTTATCGGATTTTTTGCATCATACCCTATTTCAGTTTTTCTTAGCGGTTCCTCCGGACTTGACAGTATTGTTTACGATTACCTGAAGGTTTACCTTATTGGTTCTCCCTTTACATATGCAACACTTATTTTCCCTCACATAATAAAAATCGACGGTATGCCCAGACTTTCTTCTGTTTCACTTATTGTTTCAAATTCCACCAATCTTGTTATGGATATTATTTATATGAAATTTATGGAACTGGGAATTACGGGTGCTGCTCTTGCAACAATTACAGGTAATTTAATCGGAACATTGCTGTTAATCCTTTACTTTAAATCCAAAAGCAGAACAATCCGTTTTATTAAAATTAAATTTTCTGATATAAAGCTGTTCATTGATATGTTTAAATTCAGCATTTCATCCATATTTGGTCAGGGATTAATGTTTGCAAAAATCTGGATTTTCAATATGCTGGTTGCCTCTGCTGCAGGTCAGGCTGGACTTACTGCATTTTCAATATGTACATCATGTCTTTCATTTGTATCGATATTCATTGCAGGCGGTGCACAGACTATGATACCAATGATTGGTGCATTCAGCGGAGCAGATGACAACACCGCAATAAAATATACCCTCAAAAGAGCATTTATACTGGTTATATCATGCTGCATCGTTCTCACACTTTTGCTGGAAATGTTTCCTGAAATTATTCTGAATATTTATGGTATAACCGACTCAGAAACTATGGCAATAGGAAAAACAGCTATCCGGCTGTTTTCACTTGCATTCTCATTTATCGGATTTAATTTCATGTTTATGTATTATACCCAGGCGAAAAAAATGCCGAATTTTTCAATGCAGATTTGTGCATTTGACGGATTTGTATTTATAGTACCGCTTGGCATAATTTTTTCGAAGCTTTTAGGAGTTAACGGAATATGGCTTTCATATGTAATAAATGGTTTACTTGTAATTCTATTTATAATTTTTAAAGCAAAATATGTTGTTAAAAAATCAGACGGCATACTTTATTCAATATTTATGTATAAGAAATCAAATGAAAACATATTTGAAATATCTGTAAATGTTTCAGATGTAAGTGAAAAAAATAATGCTATAAATCTTATATCTGAACATATTGGCAAAAATGATACTGAAACAATACAACTCTTTGAATCTGTATTCAGTCTTTCAGAAGCATCTTACATTGAAAAAAAGTCAAACCCGAAGCAACATATAACAGATCTTATAGTTGATAACAATAAGATTTCATTTAAGGATGCAGGAAAGGATTACACTCTACTTTCCGATAAAACATTAATCGACAGATTAAAAACACTCAACAAAAACTATGAACATACTTCCATGATAGGAATGAACTACTCAACATTAACTTTATAAAGGAGACGATCGCTATGAATAAAACAACTACCGCCCCGCTTACAAAAACTCAGACAGGAATATATATTGAATGTCTGAACAATCCCAATTCCACACTTTATAACCTGCCGTTTCTTGCAAAACTCGGCAGCAACATTGACATTATAAAGCTCAAACAGGCTATTGAAGAAAATCTTGCGGCACATCCCTGCCTTGAAACTGTTATTTACACCGATCAGAACGGTGAAATTATGCAGAAAATATCCGCAGGAATCTGCAATGTTGAAATAATCAAACAAAGCGATGAAGAATTTTTAAATACCCAACATAACCTGGTCCGTCCATTTGATATGAATGGAGGCTGTCTTGCAAGGTTTGAAATTTACCAAACTCCGTCAGCAAATTATTTCTTTGAAGATATCCATCATATAATTATGGACGGAACATCACATCACATACTTGCTTCTGATTTGAAAAAAGCATATGACGGTCAGAAACTTTCCGAAGAAGAGTATACCTCCATAAATGTGGCGCTTGATGAACAGGCACTTATCGGAACAGAAGAATACCATAATGCAAAATTATTCTACAAAGAACTTCTTGAAGTATGTGATGAGGTTGACTGTCTGCCTGCAAGAGATGTATTCGAGGACAATCCTAAACAAAAATGGATTACATATGAATTCGATCTTGATTCAGATAAGCTTAAAGCTTTCCGAAACAAAGCTCAGATTTCCACTACCGCTTTTTTCACAGGGGTTATGGGCTTTTTGATTGGAAAATACAATTACAAAGATGAAAGTGTTATTGCTACTGTATATAACGGAAGAAAAACAAAGAAGAAAAGCAATGTTGTTTCCATGCTTGTAAAAACACTTCCTTTCGTTTCAGAGTTCAGTGGAAATCCGACTATCTGTGATTTTCTGAAAAAATCGGGAGATATGCTGATTAAAAGCCGTGAAAACGATATATATTCATTTGAAGAAATTGCAGCAGAATACGGCGTGAGTTCAGATATAACCTTTGCTTACCAGGGACATCTATTAGATTACTGTCTTATGGAAAACAGTGACATGGAGGTTGAAAGAATTTATGACGAAAATCATATTGAAAACTCCCCGATAATTTTTGAACTTTCAGAACTCAGCAGAAACAGATTTTCTCTTCACATAGGTTATCGCTGTGATATGTACAGTGAAAACTTGATTGTTAACATGGCTCATGCATATGCAAAAGCCGCTTCAGAATTTCTAAAAAAGGAATATGTTGATGATGTAGAGCTTACTGATGATTTTTCAGTAAAACAAATTGAAAATTTCAACCAAACAGGTTATCCTCTTGACTGCGACAAAACAATTGTTGAGCAATTTCGTATGCAGGCAAAAAATAATCCTGATAATACAGCACTTGTATATCTTGATAAAAAATTCACCTATAAAGAACTTGATGATATAACCGACAAGCTTGCAAAAAAACTTATAAAATGCGGAATCGGAAAAGAAACTGTTACAGCTGTCCTTATTCCACGATGTGAATATATGGTTATATGTGCAATCGGCATTTTAAAAGCCGGAGGAGGATATCTTCCTCTTGACTCTACTTATCCTTCCGAACGTCTTAATCTTATGATAAAGGATTCAGGTGCAAAGGTTCTTATTACCACAGATAAACTTGACAGCATTGTAAATGATGATTTTTCGGGTATCAGAATTATGACCGATGAAATTATGCTTCTTAAAGATGACGATATCATTCTCCCGACCCCTGCACCTGATGACCTGTTCATAATGCTCTACACCTCAGGTTCAACAGGTTTGCCAAAGGGTGTTATGCTTGAGCATAAAAATCTGATTTATTTCTGCGATTGGGCAAGAAGATATTACAGTATAGACGAAAATTCCAGAAGTGCCGCATATGCAAGCTATGGATTCGATGCAAATATGTTTGATACATATCCTGTACTTACAGCAGGAGGAACTCTTTATATTATTGATGAAGCAATCAGACTTAATTTAATCGAACTTCAGAAATATTTCAATAATAACGGTATTACACATACTCTTATCACCACTCAGGTAGGCAGACAGTTTGCACTTATGGAAGGAACAACTACTTTAAAACACCTTACTGTAGGCGGTGAAAAGCTTGTTCCTCTTAATCCGCCACCATATAATCTTTATAATGCATATGGTCCTACCGAAGCAACAATCCTTATTACAGTTTCAAAAGTTGACAGAAAATACAAAGATGTACCAATCGGACCTGCACTTGCTAATGTAAAACTTTATGTTGCAGACAAAAATGGAAAGCTCCTGCCTCCAGGTGCAGCAGGAGAATTATGGGCAGCAGGCGGTCAGGTATCACGGGGTTATTTCAACCGTCCGGAGCAGACAGCAAAGGCTTTTACAGCTAATCCTTTCTGTAATGAAAGAAACTACGAACGTGTGTATCATACAGGTGATGTTGTGCGTTATATGGCTGACGGTTCAATTCAGTTTATCGGCAGACGTGATGCTCAGGTTAAGGTAAGAGGATTCAGAATCGAGCTTACAGAGGTTGAAGAAATTATAAGAAAATTTGATGGAATAAAAGATGCAACAGTTGCCGCATTTGACGATCCTGCCGGCGGAAAATATATTGCAGCTTATATAGTTTCCGATGAAAAAATTTCGGTTGAAAAACTCAATCAGTTTATTATGAACGAAAAACCGCCATATATGGTACCTGCTGTAACAATGCAGATCGACAGAATTCCTATGACGCAGAATCAGAAGGTCAACAAAAAAGCACTGCCTGTACCTGAAAAGAAATTCGATGATGTAATCAAACCCGAAAATAAAATCCAGCAAAAGATTTTTGACATTATTTCAGATGTAATCGGTACCGATGCATTCGGCATAACAACTGATATTTACCTTGCCGGGCTTACATCCGTGGGTGCTGTGCGTCTCAATGTGCTTTTATCAAAAGCATTTGACAAAACAGTACAGACAAAGGATTTGAAGGAAAACAATACTGTTTTAAAGCTTGAAAAATTCTTTGCCAATACTCAAAAAGACGATAGCTATGAAATTCTTTCCGATTATCCGCTGACAAAAAATCAGGAAGGAATCTTTGTGGAATCCATTGCACATCCTGACAGTACCATCTACAATATTCCTGTACTTCTCACAATTTCAGATAAGCTTGATGAGAAAAAGCTCCTTAAAGCTATCTGTGATACTGTCAATGCACATTCATACATAAAAACCAGACTGCTTATGAATGAGAACGGCGACATACGTCAGAAAAGATACAATGATGAGCCATTTAATGAAAATGACATTGAAATTATAACAGCAGATACTATTGAATCTGTTAAATCAAAGCTTGTACAGCCATTTGAACTTATAGGCGGCAGACTTTTCAGAATAAAACTCATTAAAACTGATATAAAATATCTGCTTATAGAAATGCATCATATCATATGCGACGGAACCTCAATGTCTGTTTTTCTTGATGACATTTCAAAGGCATATGCCGGCGAAAAGCCTGAAAATGAGAAATTCAGCGCATTTGAAGTTTCTCTTGAGGAACAAAAACTCAGAAACAGTGAATATTTCTTAAAAGCAAAAAAATACTACTCTGACCTTTTTGACGATTGTGACGCCGATTGTCTGCCGAGTGGTGATTTAAAGGAAAATACAAACTCTGAATCAGATAACATAACCATTTACGGAAAATATATATCTGCTGAAGATATAAAACATTATTGTGATGTAAATAAGCTTAGCATGAACAGCTTCTTTACAGCAGTTTTCGGGCTTGTGCTTTCAAAGTTTTCAAGAAAGGAAAAATCAGTTTTCACAACTATCTATAACGGCAGAAACGATTCAAGAACAAGCCGTATAATATCAATGCTTGTAAAAACCTTCCCTGTTTTATGCGATGTTTCCCGAAAAAATGCCGACCTTGCTATATATGATTATATTTCACAAACCGGAACACAGCTTATGAACAGTATGTCAAATGACATTTATTCCTTTAGCGAGATAAGCAGGTCTTCTGGGATAAATGCAGATGTTATGTTTGCATATCAGGGCGAAGATTTCGAATTTAACAAACTTTGCGGTGAACCTTCAAAAATGATTGATTTAAAGCTTGATGATGTAAAAGCACCTTTAAATCTCAATGTTTTTATAGAAAACAGTAAAATCAGACTTTTTTGCGAATACAGAAGTGATAAGTTCAGCAAGAACTATATTCTTGGTTTCCTTGATGCATTTGATATGGCAGTTTCGGAATTCATCAGCAAACGAACAATAAAAGAAATATCTGTTCTTTCTGAAAAAGCGGAGATTCAGATACAGCATTTCAATGACACAGAAGGCAGAATTGAACCGCTTACACCTCCTCAGCTTCTTGAAAAACAAGCAGATTTAAACCCTGATAAACAGGCGGTTATTGCCGGAAACGAATCTCTTACATTTAAAGAACTTAATGAAAGAGCCAATAAAGTTGCCAACACACTTATTGAAAAAGGAATTTCCACAGAAAGTATTATCGGTCTTTATATGGAAAGATGTGTTGATATTTATCCTGTTCGACAGGGAATAATGAAATCGGGCGGAGCTTTTGTGTCAACAGAACCGGATTATCCGGACGAAAGAATTTCATATATTCTTGAGAATTCAAAAGCAGAGTATCTTATTACAACCCAAAGTCTCTTCGAAAGCAGAAAAAAACTTTTTGATACAGTTAATTGCAAAATCCTTCTTCTTGAAGATATATACACCCTTGAAAATACAGCAAATCCGAACACAGCAATAGAACCATCATCCCTTGCTTACTGCATTTATACCTCCGGTTCAACAGGAAAGCCTAAGGGGGTTATGATAGAACACCGAAACCTTATGAATATGCTCTGTTATCATAAAAAAAATATTCTTGCAAAGGATTATGTTGACAATACAAGTGTCTTTTTAGGGCTTGCGGCTATCACCTTTGACGTTTCTGTTATTGAAGAAATGATGCCGATTTATCATGGTCAAACTGTTGCTATGGCAACCGACGAGGAAATTCACAATCCTATTCTTCTTGCACGAATGATGAAAAAAACAGGGGTTGATATGATGAAATGTACTCCGTCATATATGCAGACAATGCTTGAATTTACAGAAGTATGTGAGGTTTTCCAACAGCTTCGTGCAATAATTATAGGTGCTGAACCTTTCCCTGAAGCTCTTTATAATAAAATGCGTAATGCCGGCTTTAAAGGAAAAATCTATAACAGCTACGGTCCGACCGAAACTACAGTAACTGTAACTATTGATGAGCTTGACGGAAAAAATGTAACAATCGGTACTCCTGCCGGAAACACAAAAATTTATATACTTGACTGCTTTGATAATATTCTTCCGCCATTTGCAAAGGGCGAGCTTGTTATCACAGGCAAAAGTGTAGGCAGAGGTTATCTTGGTCTTGAAAAAATGACCAAGGAAAAATTCATAAGCTATAATGGTGAAAAGGCTTATCGAAGCGGAGATATTGCATACTGGAACAATGACGGAAAAATTGTACATTGTGGTCGTAATGATAACCAGATAAAGCTGAGAGGTCTGCGTGTAGAGCTTGATGAAATTGAAAATGTTATGAATCGCTTTGAAGGAATAAAACGAAGTGTTGTTCTTGTAAAGGGCGAAGGAAACGACCAGTTCCTGTGCGGATATTATGTTTCCGAAACCCCTGCTGACACTCAGAAACTTACCGCATTTATGTCACAGACCCTTACAAAATATATGATTCCGAATGTCTTTGTCCATCTTACTTCAATGCCTATGACAGTAAACGGCAAGATTGATAAGCGTGCCTTACCTGAACCTGAAACAGAAAATAAAAGACATAAAGGACGTCTGCCAAAAAACAATCTTGAACGTAAATTCTGTGAAATATTTGCTATGGCCCTGGGACTTGATAATGTATTTGCAGATGATGACTTTTTTGAACTTGGCGGCACTTCCCTTTCAGCTTCAAAGGTTGCTATGAAATGTATGACTGAAAAAATCAATGTAGTGTACGCTGATGTATTTGATTACACCACCCCTGAAAAGCTTACTGAATATGTTCAGAGTAAAATCAATGAATCAGCAGCACAGATTGTAAAATCAACAGAAAATATGCAAAATCATGAAACCTTATACGATGTTCTTAAAAATAATACAGCTGAATTTGTCGATGAAATTTCATATACAGATATCGGAAATGTCTTGGTAACAGGTGCAACAGGATTTCTTGGCATCCACATTATAAAGGAACTTCTTGACAGCGGCTGTGAAAAAATTTACTGTCTGCTAAGAAAAAATAAGCGTCAGACTGTTGAAGAACGACTTAAATCAATGCTTATGTATTATTTTGACAGCACATTTGATAAAAATTTCGATAAACAGATTATTGTAATCGAAGGCGATATCACAGATAAAGACCTTTCTGAAAATCTCAGTAAGTGTGAGTTTGATACAATAATAAATTGTGCTGCATGTGTAAAACATTTTGTTGCAGACGATTTGCTTGACAGGGTAAATGTCCGTGGTGTTGAAAATCTGATAAAAATCTGCAGAAAACTAAATAAAAAGCTTATTCAGATTTCAACCGTAAGTGTTGCAGGTGAGAGTGTTAATGAACATATTTCATCTGAAATAAAGCTTACAGAAAACAAACTTGATATGGGACAAATTCTTGAAAACAAATATGCTCACACAAAATACCTTGCAGAAACTGCTATGCTTGAAGCAATAAAAGACGGTCTTTGCGGAAAGGTTATCCGTGTAGGTAATCTTATGAGCAGAAACAGCGACGGCGAATTTCAAATAAACTATTCTACAAACGGATTTATGAAACGCCTGCGTGCATATTCCATTATCGGTAAATTTCCTGTAAACAGTATGGACAATACTGTAGAATTTTCACCTATTGACCTAACTGCCAAAGCTGTTGTCAAACTTGCAGGAACCCCTGATAAATTCACCGTATTTCATGCATATAACTGTCATCACGTTCATATGGCAAATATACTTGAAGTTATGAAAAATTACGGGATGAACATTGATATTGTAACTGACGAAAAATTCAGAACATGTTTTAATGAACTCCTTTCCGATGAAACACGCAATATGGAAATTTCGAGTCTTATTGCTTATATGAACAACGGTAAGTCTGATCGAAGATATATAGGCTGGGACAACACTTTTACAGTAAAAGCATTGTATCGGCTCGGATTTTCATGGAAGCTCACAGATGAATCGTATATCAAACAAGCTGTGAATGCTCTTTCAACTCTTGGCTTCTTCAGTAATGATGATGAATAAAACAAAAATATACATTGCCGATACAAAAGCCTTGAGCAACAGCAATATTTTTGAATTATATTATAAAAATGTTTCCTGTGAAAGACAGAAAAAAATTGATTCATTTATTTTTAAAAAAGATAAAATGCTTTCCCTGGGTGCTGAATTGCTTTTAAAAAAAGCTCTTTCGGATTTTGGAGTTCACAAATTTGATGTTAGTTATAAGCCGTATGGAAAACCATATATAAAAGATTCGGGTCTTTGTTTTAATCTGTCACATTCAGAAGAAAAGGTTATGTGTGTTGTATCAGAAAAACATGTTGGCTGTGACGTAGAAAAAATTACTGATATCGAACTTGAAATTGCAAAGCGTTTTTTCTATACAACAGAATATGATGAAATTGCAAAGCTAAAAAATGTATCAGAGCAAAAAAACATGTTCTTTCGTCTGTGGACTCTCAAGGAAAGTTTCATGAAAGCTACGGGACTTGGAATGAAGCTTGCTCTTGACAGCTTCAGAATAGATTTATCCAATGAAATTACAGTTATTCAAAATGTCAGTAAACACAAATATTATTTTAAGGAATTTGATTTTAATGACGGATATAAATATGCAGTATGTTCTCTTAACAAAGAATTTGATGCTGTGAAATTTGTTTTATTTTAATTATTGTTTAAGAACCCGTCTTCACAAGAAATATATTTGGATTTTTCAATATAATTTTGTCAATAACAAGGCGAAAAATCGCAGGCGTACCCCCGTACGGCAAAATTTTTCAACAAAGTTAGTGGCAAAATTCATCAAAAAGACTGATGTATATGCTTGTGAAGACAGTTTCTAAAAGCTATATTAATATCATCCATTATAAATCACATTGGTACAGGTTTTTTAAAATGAAGATTCAACAATAAAGATAGCAATGTTAAAAGGCTGCCGAACTTATTTTAAATACTGACAGACTGCCTGAAAAAACTGGTTGAGGTAATATTAAAATTTCTAACAAACTACCTACGCAATAATTCCGAATATCTTAAAAGGAAATATGCTGACCCGGCTGATGATTTCACTCCTCATATACTTCGTTTTAACGAATGCAACGTTCAAATGAACAGCGTATAAAATGTAAAATAAATACAAGGCGTTATGCATTAAAATCGCATAACGCCTTGCTTTTTTAAACCCGATTTAAAAACATTCCCCATGTCCCGCATCAAGAACAATCACAGGTGTATTATCCGACATTTCACCCATTGTTGCTATTGTGTTGTCCCCTGACTTTTTCATGTAATAGTATGCTGCACCGCCTGCCACTGTCAGCGCACAAACTACGCATACACTTCTTCTGAGAATTTTTTTCATTGTATTTTTCATTACTGCACCTCTTTTTTATGTTAAAGCTTAGTAATGAATATGAATAAAAAGAATAAAATATTCCGGTTAATTATCACTTTTTACCTTATCCTGTTGAATTCTTCTCGCTTCATTTCTGAATTCCTTCGGAGTCATATTATGTACTTTTTTAAACACTCTTATCATATGACTGCAATCGGCGTAACCGGTTTCCTGACTTATGTAATTCAAATCATAATTTGTACAGGCAAGCAGGTTTTCAATTTTCATTATCTTTATTTTATCAATATATTCCTTACAGGATATACCATACATCTCACGGAATTTTTTTGCAAAATTTGAATAACTCATTCCGCAAAGCCTCGCTATATCTGTTACGGTAATAGGTTCATTTGAATGCTTGTCGATATATTCGGTAATTCCGTATAATTCATATTCCGTATTCACATTTTTTCCGGAATCAATAATAAATTCACCTGTTTTTTTCCATATCCGAATAAGAATAATCAAAATCTTCTGCACGTTGCCTCTTATAATTGCTTCATACCCAAAGCCTTTTTCAGTGTATTCATCAAAACATTCCCGAAACAGAATATCTATACCATTTATGTTTACCGAATCTGCATCGAAATGTATTTCCGGTTTGTTTAATTCAGTATGTACCGAAGGATTGGAAATCATTATTTTTTCAGATAATTCAGGTAGTTTTTCATAATCAAATTTAATTACCAGAAATTCTGCCGGCTCTCCGTCAGCTGAAAAAATCCCGTGGACTGTTTCGGGAAAAATAAAAATAAAGTCACCCTTTTCCAGATTATACCATTTTGTATCTATCTGCAGAACAAGCTTTCCTTTCAATAGCAAAAGCATCTCTCCAAAATAATGCCAGTGCAGTTCAATTGGGAAGGAAGCGTCTTCTGTATTAAAACATATACACTCAAACGATTTATTATGGGTATCGCTGTATTTATATAATGTCTGCATTTTTCTCCTCCGGGTAATATCTTGTTTATCATACCAAAAATTCTATATGTAAATTTCCAAAAATAGTTTTGTTCTATTTTTTTGATAGAATCATTATATCACATAAAATTCTTTCGTGCTATATTAAATACATAATTTTAGTGTTTGTGAATAATTTATGTGCAAAATAACGCAAAAAGGAGTTGTATAATATCATGAGAGTTAATTTCAGAAAAATCAAAGCTGCTATAATGTCTGCAATCATATCAACAACTGCTGCTCTTATTCCATTTTCGGGAGTTTCAGAAAATGTCTATGCAGCAGATAATGATAACTACGCAAAACTGCTTCAGTATTCTCTTTATTTCTATGATGCCAATATGTGCGGAAAGGAAACCGGTACAACATCACAGCTGACATGGAGAAACAACTGTCATACAAGTGATGAAGTAAACGGCGGATTTCACGATGCCGGTGACCATGTAATGTTCGGACTGCCGCAGGGCTTTACCGCATCCACACTGGGCTGGAGCTACTATGAGTTTTCTGACGCATTCGATTCCCTTGGTCAGACATCACACTACAAAACAATATCAGACTATTTCAGCGATTTTTTCAAAGCTTCAACCAAGCTTGACAGCAGCGGAAATGTAACTAAGTTTCTCTATCAGAAAGGGGAAGGTAACCAAGACCACGCATACTGGGGTTCACCGGAAAACCAGACCGGAAGCCGCAGATTATACTGGACTACAAACGGAGCAAGTGATATTGCCGCTGAGTATGCAGCAGCCCTTGCACTGAGCTACATAAATTTCGGTAATACAGAAGATTTAAAATATGCAGAGGCGCTTTATGCCTTTTCAACTAAATACAACAAAATTGAAACTGAAGGCACAAAGGATTTCTATAATTCATCCGGCTACAAGGATGAACAGGCATGGGCAGCAGGCTGGCTCTATCTTGCTACCAACAACAGCTACTACAAAACTGAATGTTCCTCCAAGCAGCAGTACATAGGCTGGGTTCATGGATGGGATAATGTTGCTCTTGGTGCGGCTTGTGTATATGCTCATATTACAGGTAACTGGAATACAGTAAATTCATACCTTAAATCAAACTGCAACTCAGACAGCTATTTCTTCCTGGACAAATGGGGCAGCGCAAGACTTAATGCTTCAATGCAGCTTACAGCACTTGTAGCTTCTAAAAACTCAAGTGCAAACTATTATTCATGGTGTAAAAATCAGATGAATTACCTGCTTGGCAATAATCCTGCAAACACATGCTTTGTAGTAGGCTTTGCCAATAATTCCGCTTCAAGGCCTCATCACAGAGCTTGTTCGGGTACAAGTTCAGACAGGGATAATTCAGCATCTAAATATACACTTGTAGGTGCACTTGTAGGCGGACCGTCTGACCAGAACGGTACATATCAGGACAGCCGTGCCGATTATGTATGCAATGAGGTTGCACTTGACTATAATGCCGGTCTCGTAGGAGCTGCTGCCGGACTGTACTCATACTATAAAACAGGCTCACTTGACAGTACAATAGCAGGTGTCGGCACAGTAAATAATCAGCCGGCAGTAACAACAGCAGTAACAACAAAAGTTACAGCAACAACAACTACAACTGTATCAACAACAAAGAAAACCACATCAGCAGCTGTTACTACCAAAGCAACCAGTCAGGCAGGCAATAACAGTCAGAAGATTGATGCAAATGTAAATCTTGATACAAGCGGCAGCAACGAGTACGAAGTTGCCCTTAACAAAATTGTTCCGAATGGTGCCAAAGCAGAAAAAATTATCGTAAATCTGTCAGCGGGAAGCAGCATTGACGGCATTTCATGCGGTGGTAATATTTCATTGTCAAATAACGTAACTGAATATCTGCAGCCAGGTAACCAGAGTCTGAACAGCTCCAACATTTCCGTAGAATTTGATGTTTCAAAATATTCAGACAGCATCGACTACAATAACGGAAAATTCAAGTTTACTTTGTGGTGGTGCTCACAGATGCCGGTAAAACTTGATTCTGTTTCATGTGTATATTCAGGCGGAACAGCTGTAACTACAAAACCGACCACAACTACAACTACCACAACAACAACTACTACAACTACTACAACCACCACTACCCGCCCTACAACTACCACAACCACTACAACTACTACATCAAAACTCATTACAAGCAGAATTACTTCTGCAAAAACAACAGCTTCTTCAGGAACAACTGTCACAACTACACGTCAGACTGCAACAACAGCATCCGTTTCTAAGACAACAGGCGGCAATTCAAAGGAAGTATCATTAAACAACAAAATAAATATAAACGGAAGCAACTCATTTGCTTTGAAGCTTGCCGACTATATTCCGAATGGTGCAAAGCCGACAAAAATCATCTTCAATCTTTCATCCCCTAATGATATTGGTCAGATGACATACGCTGTAAAAATACCGACAGGTGATTATTCCGATAAGACTTATGACGGAAATACCACTTTTGAAAAGAATGGGCAGATTACAGTTGATGTATCCGAAATCAAAAATGATATAAACTGCAGCCGTGAGCTTTCTGTCAATATATGGTGGTGGAGCAGCGGTTCGGAAATAACCTTTGACAAAGCAACTGTTATCTATGAAACAGGCAGCAATGCAATAGTAAAAGGCGACCTGAATAACAGCGGTAAGGCTGACATTGCCGACCTGGCAGCACTTAAGCTTCATTTACTTGGTAAAAAATCCCTTGAAAACCAAGTATCGTCAGTTGCCGACTTCAATGATGACGGAATAATTAATGTATTTGATTATATTATCTTTAAAAGAAAAATGATTGCATTTACTTCATAATTTCCAATAAACATCCCCCGGCCCTGCCGGGGGATGTTTTTTAAAAATTTCAGACTTTTCCTCTTTTCATTAATATCTTACCGGAAGGTTATACATTTTCAAAGACATAATTCTTCCTTTTTGCCATCAAGAATCATATTGGTTGTTCTGACAGCACACATTTTGCCGCACATTGAACAGGTATGCCTGTCAGACGGAGGAGTGCTTTCAAAGTATTCCCTTGCTTTTTTTCCGTCAATAGCAAGTGAAAACATTTCTTCCCAGTCAACCCTGTGCCTTGCATCGGACATTTTATTGTCAATTTCCCTTGCGTAAGGTATTCCCTTTGCAATATCGGCAGCATGGGCGGCAATACGGCTTGCAATAATACCTTCCTTTACATCATTTGCGTCAGGCAGTCTTAAATGCTCGGCAGGGGTAACATAACAGAGAAAATCCGCACCGCTTGCTGCTGCAATTGCACCGCCGATAGCCGATGTAATATGGTCGTACCCCGGTGCAATATCAGTTACAAGAGGACCTAATACATAAAAAGGCGCATTGTGACACAGACGCTTCTGCAGCTTCATATTTGCTTCAATTTCGTTCATTGCCATGTGACCGGGACCTTCCACCATAACCTGAACATCCTTGTCCCATGCACGTTTCGTAAGCGCACCAAGCTCCACAAGCTCACAAATCTGTCCGGCATCCGTACTGTCATCTATGCATCCGGGACGAAGAGCATCACCAAGGCTTATTGTCACGTCATATTCACGCAGAATTTCCAGAACCTCATCATAATATTCGTAAAAGGGATTCTCATTTCCTGTCGTCATCATCCATGCAAAAAGAAGTGAACCGCCTCGTGACACAATATTCATTCTTCGTTTGTCACGCATAAACGCTTCAATTGTACGGCGGTTTATACCTGCATGAATGGTCACAAAGTCAACACCGTCCTTTGCATGCGCCTCAACCACCTTCAGAAAATCCTTGGCTGTAATATCAGGCAGCTCCTTTTCAAGATAGCCTATTGCATCATACATAGGAACTGTACCAATCATTGCAGGAGATTTTTCAATAAGCTCTGTACGGAATTTATTTGTTTTTCCGTAATTACTAAGGTCCATAATAGCTTCTGCACCGTATTCAAGGGCAATTTTAACCTTTTCCATTTCAACCGAATAATCCCTGCAGTCCCCTGAAATACCGAGGTTCACATTGATTTTTGTACGAAGTCCCGTACCAATGCCCTCCGGCGAAATACTTTTATGGTTTATATTGCAGGGAATTGCAATTTCACCTTTGGCTACAAGTTCGCAGAGCTTGTTCTCAGACATGCGTTCCTTTTCCGCAACTATTTTCATTTCAGGGGTAATAATTCCCTTTTTTGCCGCTTCCATCTGTGTTTTATAATTTCTCATAGTCTTTATCCTTTCATTTTATATTATATCCGTGATTCAGAGGTCCGTTCCCTCTCCCAAGGTCAAGCATTGCAGACAATGCACCTGAAATATACTCCTTTGCAAGTCTGACCGATTCGGCTATACTGTAACCCTTTGCAAGATTTGATGCAATTGCGCTTGAAAGGGTACAGCCTGTTCCATGAGTATTCTTATTATCAATCCGCCTGCTCTCAATCCATTCAAATCCACCATTTTCATAAAGCAGGTCATCGGCGTCATTGACATTGTGACCACCCTTTACAAGTACGGCGCATCTGCATTTTTCTCCGATATATGCTCCGGCTTTTTCCATATCCCTGTGAGTAATAATTTTCATCCCCGACAAAACCTCCGCCTCAGGAATATTGGGAGTGATTATATCCGCAAGGGGCGCAAGGGAGCTTATAACCGCTTCAACCGCAGCGTCATCCATAAGCTTTGAACCGCTTGTCGAAATCATAACCGGATCGAGAACAATTCTTTCTGCACAGTAGTACTCCAGTCTGTCCGCAGCAGCCCGAACAATTCCTTTGCCTGACAGCATCCCGATTTTTACCGCATCAGGGAAAATGTCCTCAAATACGGCGTCAAGCTGAAGCTTTAAAAATTCCGGTGAAACCTCCATAATCCCTCTGACACCGGTTGTATTCTGTGCTGTCAGAGCGGTTACTGCACTCATGCCGTAAACTCCGTTTGCAATCATCGTCTTGATATCCGCCTGTATTCCTGCACCACCGCTTGAGTCGCTTCCGGCAATAGTCAGTACAGTTTTCATTTTTTTAAAGCTCATAAAACTTCTCCTTCAGCATTTGTGCCGCAAGGTACGGATTTTCCGATTTCATTATTGCGGAAACCACACATATACCCGAAATAGCGCTCCCCTTCAGTATATCTGCATTATCGACGTTAAGACCGCCGATTGCATTTACCTTTATCGGAACTGCCCTTACAATTTCACGTAGTGTTTCCACCGATGTAATCACTGTTTTCACCTTTGTCGTTGTGGGATAAATCGCACCTACTCCAAGATAGTCTGCCCCCTGTTTATATGCCTCTGCTGCCTGCTGCACTGTTTTAGTGGTTGCGCCGATTATTTTCTTATCCCCCATAAGCCTTCTTGCTTCTTCAACAGGCATATCCGCCTGTCCGACATGAACTCCTTCTGCATCTGCCGCAAGTGCAACGTCAACCCTGTCATCAATTATAAGAGGAACATTGTACTTCTGAGTTACGCTGTGCACAGCCCTTGCAAGCTCAATATATTCCCTTGTCGTCTTATCCTTTTCACGAAGCTGCAAAAGAGTAACGCCGCCGGCACATGCCTGCTCAACAACATCAAGAAGCTTCTGTTTTGTAATACCGGTGCTGTCGGTAATAAAATAAAGTGTTGTATCAAGCTTTTTCATATTTCCTCCTGCATATAAAGATAATCATTCATAACAGGCTGAAGTCCGTTTTCAGCCATATCCCTGTACATTACATCAAGGCTTCTTGAATCATTTATTTCAAACTGCTCGTCACCTGTTTTATTTTCTTTTTCACTGCCTGTATACTTGCTTTCGTGGTCTCCTATACCTGTTGAAACTCCGGCTGAAACCTTTGTTGCCGCAATTTTCACAATACCGTTTCTGAAAGCTTCACTTTCCCTTGATGAAACGGTAATACCGGCAAAAGGCATAAAAATACGATAGGCACAGACGACCTGACAAAGCTGCTTTTCATGTACATCAAGGGGATTTATCCTGTCATTGTTGATTATCGGGCGCAGTCTCGGGCATGAAAGAGAAATTTCGGCTGAGGGATACTTTCGCTGTATCATATATGCATGAAGTCCTGTTGCAAGTGCATCCTTCCTGAAATCCGAAAGTCCGAGAAGTGCCGAAAATGCCACTCCCCTCATACCGCCCATAAGTGCTCTTTCCTGTGCCTCAAAACGATAAGGAAACACACGCTTGTGTCCTGCAAGATGAAGCTGCTCATAACGTTCCGGGTCATAGGTTTCCTGAAAAACCGTTACATAATCAGCGCCGCATTCATGCAGATATTTGTATTCATTTGTATTAACAGGATATATTTCAAGTCCCACAAGACGAAAATACTTTGCCGCAAGTCTGCATGCACTGCCGATATATTCAACATCACTCTGCTCCCTGCTTTCCCCTGTCAGAATAAGAATTTCCTCCATACCGCTTTGCGAAATCACCTGCATTTCATGCTCAATCTGATTCATATCAAGCTTCATACGGTTTATGTGATTATAACAGTTAAAACCGCAGTAGACGCAGTAATTTTCACAGTAATTGGCTATGTAAAGAGGAGTAAACAGATATACGGTATTACCGAAATGTCTGCTTGTTTTCTCCCTTGCCCTTTGCGCCATTTCCTCAAGAAAAGGCTCCGCCGCAGGTGACAGCAGCGCCTTGAAGTCATCGACAGAACACTTTTCATGTGAAAGAGCTGCCTTTACATCCGCTGCGCTATAGCACGAATAATCATAGCTGTCCATTTCATGCATAACCTTTTCCATTATATCAGACTTTATCTGCTCCATGCCGCTTAAATACTGCATATGGTCTGTACGAAATGACGGGTCACTTTCAAGCCTGTGCTTTTTTTCAAGTGCTCTTTCTGACAAAAACTCCGAATCAACAAAATACTGATTTTCCATACTTCACCGCCTTAATCCCTTAAAAAGCCTGTAAGTGGGTCAGAAGCGGATGCACCACGTACAAGAACCCGTCCAAGTCCTGAAAGATATGCCTTTCTTCCAGCTTCAACCGCCTGTCTGAATGCAGCAGCCATAAGCGGAAGGTCTCCTGCCGTTGCAAGAGCGGTATTCGCCATAATTGCCGCTGCTCCCATTTCCATTGCCTCACACGCCTGCGACGGTCTGCCGATTCCCGCATCAACAATAACCGGAAGGTCAGTTTCATCAATTATAATCTGTATAAACTCACGGGTTGCAAGCCCCTTGTTTGAGCCTATCGGTGACGCAAGGGGCATAACAGCCGCCGCACCTGCACTGACAAGGTCTCTTGCCGTATTAAGGTCGGGGTACATATACGGCATCACGACAAAGCCCTCATTTGCAAGTATTTCAGTCGCCTTTACAGTTTCCTGATTATCCGGAAGAAGATATTTGCTGTCTCTCATAATTTCAATTTTTACAAAGTCACCGCACCCAAGCTCCCTTGCAAGCCTTGCTATGCGGACAGCTTCCTGTGCGTTTCTTGCACCTGAAGTATTCGGCAAAAGTGTAACCCCCTCCGGAATATAGTCAAGAATGTTTTCATCCTCAGCGGTGTTTGTACGGCGGACTGCAAGGGTTATAATTTCTGCCCCCGCATCCCTCACTGCCGCTTTAATAAGATTCATCGAATACTTTCCTGAACCAAGAATAAAACGTGAGCCAAACTCATGGCCGCCGATTATCAGTTTATCATTTTCCATTACTGTAACTCTCCTTTTACTGTAGTTTACATTTCCATAATTATTTTCAGAACTGCATTTGCCTGATGCGCCGCACATACCATAACACGGGAAGCATACAATGTATGGTCATTACTTACATCGCTTACACCGTCACCGCACAGGTAAAATTTCGGGGTGATTTTTCTTGTGGTTATACTGTTTGCCGTATGAAGCCCCGACATTCCTGATGCCGAAACAATATATTTCTCCGGAAATACTTCAATAACAGTATCCACAAGCTCTGCCTTGCATTCAGGTGAATCAAAAGCCTCACATACGATGTGTGCATCCGAAATCAGCTTCGGGATGTTGCCCCTTTCAAGGTGAAGCGTATCTGTAATTATTCTGCTGTAGGGATTAATCTGTCTGAGGGTTTCGGACAAGGCGTCGGTTTTGTTCATTCCAAGCTGTGAAAGAAAAAATTGCTGACGACCTATATTTGACAAGTCAACCCTATCAAAGTCAATCAGATGAAGCGTTCCCACACCTGCTCTTGCAAGACAAATCGCAATATTCGACCCAAGTCCCCCAAGACCGCAGACAGCAACTCTTGCCCCCGAAAGCTTTTTCTGAAAGGCTTTCCCGTGCCTGCTTTCAAGAGCTGCATAAAGCTCATTCTCTGTAGGTATCACATCAGCCACCCCCGACAAAGCTTACTATCTCGACCCTGTCTCCGTCCTTTAAAACCACATCGTCATACTTCGATTTAGGGACAATTTCACCGTTAAGCTCTACTGCAATCCGACGTAAATCATAACCATTCTGTTCAAGATAACCACTAATTGTAACATGCGTAAAGCTTTCCTCTGTACCGTTTACAAAAATCATTTTAACACCTCCAGAAAACAAAAAAGGAAGCTATCGATTCCGATAACTTCCAATTAAACATATGTTGATATAATCAATTCCTACGTTGGCATTATCCAAATCAGGTTTACGGTCTGAGGTTATACCTCACTCTCAGCCTGTAACACAAGCTCCCGTTTGATATTAAATTTTATGCTGAACATTCAACAAGACTATTATACATCTTATTTTTAAAAAAGTCAATGACTTTTTTTCTTTTTTCTGACAGAAAAACCAAAATCCCCCAGTTTTCTTCCCAATGCAAAATATTCGCCGTGGGCATATGCAGCAAGTCCGCATTGCTGGAGATTGAGCTTTCCTTTGCTGTCAACATACCTTTCCTCAACGTCAACACCAACAATTTCCGCAATAAACATATCGTGAGTTCCAAGGGGTTTTATCTCTTTGACAACACATTCAATACTGACAGGACACTCCTCAATAAGGGGCGCAGATACCTTGACTGCCTTTGTCGGTGTAAGGCGGCACTTTTCAAACTTATTGATTTTCGCACCTGATTTTACGCCGCAGAAATCCGCTGTTTTACACATTGCCGAGGTTGTAAGGTTTATAACAAACTCCCCTGACTTTTTTATAATATCATATGAATACCTTGACGGTCTGACTGAAATGTATGTCATCGGCGGTTTTGTGTTGATTATACCCGTCCATGCAATTGTCAGCACATTTGGATTTTCAACAGTTCCGCATGATACAAGTGCCGGAGGTACGGGTGCTAAAAGTGCGCCGCCGTTCCAGAAAATTTTTGACATAAAAACTTCTCCTCAAGAAAAATGACGTGAAAAACACGTCATTTTAAAATCACTTATTTGTAAGCTCACGATAAAGACTGATATAGGAATCAGCTGATGTACTCCATGTAAAATCTTCAGCCATATCACGCTTTATGATTCTGTTCCATCCACGCTTGTCCTCGTAAGCAGCCTTTGCACGTCTGCATGCGTCAAGCATATCGTGTGCATTGTATGTCTTGAATGTAAAACCATTTCCGTTTTCGCTGCCGCAGTCACGGACTGTATCACGCAGACCGCCTGTTTCACGTACAATCGGAATTGTACCGTATCTCATGGCAATCATCTGAGCAAGACCGCATGGCTCACTCTGTGACGGCATAAGGAACATATCAACACCTGCATAAATTCTGCGTGCAAGGTCAGGCACAAAGCCCAGTGTAACACTTACTCTGTCCGGATAACGTGACTGCATTTCGTTGAAGAAATCCTCGTAAATCTTCTCACCGCTGCCTAAAATAGCAAACTTGAAGCCGTCTCTTACAAGGTCTTCAAAGACATATCTGATAAGGTCGATACCCTTATGGGAAACAAATCTTGTTACAATACCGATAATAGGTTCTGTACCTTCCTGCAGTCCGAGTTCCTCAAGAAGCTTTGCCTTACATGTTTTCTTGCCTGTTGTGCTCTTTGCAGTATAATTCTTTGGAATATTTGTATCAGTTTCCGGATTATATCCTTCACAGTCAAGACCGTTAAGAATACCGCTTAATTTATACTGCTTTGTACGGAGAATTCTGTCCATACCGTGTGAATACCACGGGTCGAGAATTTCCCACGCATAGCTCGGAGAAACAGTTGTAACCTTGTCAGCGGTTTCAATAGCACCCTTCATCATGTTTAATCCGCCGTCATATTCAAGCAGACTCATATGATACATCGGCAGTCCCATAATTTCGTTGAGAACCTCTTTGCCGTAATTTCCCTGATACTGTACATTATGGATAGTAAACACAGACTTGATATTTTCATAACCCTGCTGATACTTATAGAACACCTCATAATAAACAGGAATCATGGCTGCCTGCCAGTCGTTACAGTTGATAACGTCAGGTCTGAAGCTTATGTATCTGAGCATTTCAAGAACAGCTCTTGAATAAAATACAAAGCGTTCACAGTCATCATAAAAACCGTATATTCCGTCTCTGCCGAAATAGTATTCATTATCAAGAAAATAATATGTCACGCCGTTATAAATCGCTGTAAATATTCCGCAGTACTGCTTTCTCCATGACACATCAACAGTAATATGTGTAATAAATGTCATGGAAGCACGAAGCTTCGGATTAATATTCTTATACAGAGGAAGGACAATTCTGCAATCGTGTCCCTTCTGTGTAATGGCTGCAGGCAGAGAGCCTGCAACGTCAGCAAGTCCGCCTGACGCTATAAAAGGAGTTGCTTCGCTTGCCGCAAACAATATATTCAAACCGTTTCACCTCAATTAATTAATCAGATTTTAGCACCCTTGCCGATATAAAGCGGGTAGCTTGATGAGCCTGTAAGCACTTTTCCTTCGCCAATCTCAACATTTTTATCTGTAATGACAGTATCAATACAGCATTTCTCATCAACAAAAGTATCCTGCATTAAAACAGAATTCTTTACAACTGCATCCTTGCCGATTTTTACACCTCTGCAGATAACGCAGTTTTCAACTGTACCTTCAATTACACATCCGTCAGCGATGAGAGAATTCTTGATATTCGCCTCAATGCCGTATCTTACAGGGCCGTTGTCTCTGATTTTTGTGTAAATAGGAGCAACCTTATTGAAGAGATTGTTTCTGTTTTCTGTATCAAGAAGTGCCATATTGGCTTCGTAGTAACCTGCAATGTTGTCAATTTTTGAGAAATAACCCTTATGCTCATACGCCATAATCTTGTACTCGTCAGTATATGCCTGAAGAACATCCTTGGAGAAGCTGTATTTTCCCTTGCTTGCGCTTGTAATAACAAGTTCCTTTAAGAATTCATTGCTGATTACAAACATATTAAGGCAAAGATTGCATTCCCCTGACATCTGAGGATTAATCATTATATCTGTAATTCTGTTGTTGTCATCTGTGCCCACAACCATAGCATGCGCCTTTGAGCTGTCGTAGAAAGCCTTGCCGGTAACAACAGTTATGTCAGCACCGCTTTCAATATGGAAGTCAAGTACATCTCTGTAATCAATAGTTGTAACAATATCACAGTCAGACATTACAACATATTCAGATGAAGTATGCTGAATGTAATCCCTTACACCGTTCAATGCTTCAAGGCGACCTCTGTACATACCGCTGTCAACACGGCTGTATGGCGGGAGAAGATCAAGACCACCCTTTTTTCTTGCAAGGTCCCATTCTCTGCCCGGACCGAGATGGTCAAGGAGCGAACCATAGTTTGACTTGGTAATAACACCAACCTGTGTAATTTCCGAATTAACCATGTTGGAAAGCGGGAAATCTATAAGGCGGTATCTTCCGCCGAAAGGAATTGAACCCATTGTTCTTTTCTTTGTAAGGTCGATAACAGAATCGTCGTGCATACTTGCAAATATCAGACCAAGAACTTTATTTTTAGAAATCATATTGAATTGTCCTCCTTACATATCCTCTGAAATTATCTGTTTAGGAAGAACCTGTGCTCCCTCTGATATATCAACATTATGACCTACAACTGCGATACCCCATTCATCACGGTTCTCAACACTTTCAGGGCTTAAACCGATTTTTGCATTTTCATGAATAACACAGTCCTCACCGACAATTGCATACTCAACAACTGCCCCTGCCTTGACTACTGTACCCGGCATTACAATACTGTAATTTACTGTTGCACCTTCCTCAACAGTCGCACCTGCAAAGATGATTGAGAAATCAACCTTACCATTGATTGTGCTTCCCTCAGTAATCATTGAGTTTTCAACTTCAGCAGTGCTGCCTATGTACTGCGGCGGCATATTTTCGTTTCTTGAATAAATCTTCCAGTTCTGCTCGTAAAGGTCAAGAGGTACGCTCGGGCTTAAAAGATCCATGTTTGCTTCCCAGAGACTGTCAAGAGTACCAACGTCCTTCCAGTAACCCTCAAATGTATAGGCAAAGAGTCTTTCGCCGTTATCAAGCATTGCAGGAATAATATCCTTACCGAAATCCTTTGAACCAGTATCGGCATTTTCGTTTTCAATAAGATATTTTTTCATCTTCTTCCATGAGAATACATAGATACCCATTGAAGCAAGAGTTGACTTAGGTTCCTTTGGCTTTTCGGCAAATTCCGTAACTCTGAAATCTTCTTCACATGTCATGATACCCATTCTTGAAGCTTCCTCAAGAGATACCTGCTGAACAGCAATTGTAAGGTCGGCGTTGTTCTTCTTGTGGAAATCAACCATCTTTGAGTAGTCCATCTTGTAGATATGGTCACCGCCAAGTACGATAACATATTCAGGGTCATATCTTTCGATAAAACTCATGTTCTGGTAGATGGCGTTTGCTGTACCCTCATACCATGAAGCGCCGAGAGATGTCTGATACGGCGGAAGTACATGAACACCGCCGTGAACTCTGTCAAGATCCCATGGCTGACCATTTCCGATGTAGTCATTGAGCACCAGTGGCTGATACTGTGTAAGAACACCAACAGTATCAATACCGGAATTTATACAGTTTGAAAGCGGAAAATCGATAATACGGTATTTACCGCCATATGGTACAGCCGGCTTTGCCATATCCTGTGTCAGTGCATAAAGTCTGCTTCCCTGACCGCCTGCTAAAAGCATAGCCACACATTCCTTTTTAATATACATTATTTCCTCCCGTCCATCATCCCTTGGGATGATAAAACCAATCTATTGTTAAATTTATTTTTTAGACTTTTTGTTTGTAGACTTACCTTTTTTTGCCGTCTTTGTCTTTTCGACATAAACAGTTCTTACAACCTTAGGCTTTGGTATCGGTTTAAGGTAAATTACCGAAAGCGGTGCAAGGTCAATAGAAATGCTGTCATCAAAGCCATGCATCATATAGCTTTCAGACTTCATCTTCTTTGCAGTAATTCCGCTGCCTCCGAATTCAGGTGAATCAGAGTTGAACACAACCTCATATTCGCCCTCGAACGGCACGCCGATTTTATAATCATATCTTTCAACCGGAACAAAATTGCAGACAATTATAAGCTCATTTCCGTCATCGTCAAAACGTCTGAAAGCAATAATACTCTGCTTATAGTCGTCATTTGAAATCCAGCTGAAGCCCTGCCATGAATCGTCATTCTGCCACAGCGGAGCGTTATCAACGTAGAATTTATTAAGCTTTTCCGAATAAAGGGAAATTTTCGCATGACCATCATCCTTGAGAGCAAGCCAGTCAAGCTCTTTTTCATAGTTCCATTCGCATGTCTGCGCAAATTCCTGTCCCATAAACAGAAGCTTTTTACCCGGATGAGCCATCATATACGCAAGAAATGCTCTGTATGAGCTTTGCTTCTGCTCATAAGTTCCCGGCATTTTTTCAAGCATTGAGCATTTTCCGTGTACAACCTCGTCATGAGAAATCGGAAGAATATAGTTTTCCGAGAAGCAGTAGAAGAATGAGAATGTAAGCTTGTCATGATTGAATGCTCGGTAAATCGGGTCAAGGGACATGTACTGAAGCATGTCGTTCATCCATCCCATATTCCACTTGAAGTTGAATCCAAGACCGCCCATGTCAGTAGGCTTTGTAACCATAGGCCATGCTGTTGATTCCTCGGCAATCATGAGCACGTCAGGGTGCTTGAGGAATACCGATTCATTAAGATGCTTCAGGAACTCGATAGCCTCAAGGTTTTCGTTTCCTCCGTGTATATTCGGACACCATTCACCGTCACGTCTGTCATAGTCAAGGTAAAGCATTGAAGCTACTGCGTCAACACGGATACCGTCAATGTGAAATTCTGTAAGCCAGTAATTTGCACTTGAAATCAGGAATGAACAGACCTCACCTTTACCGTAGTCAAACACACGGGTTCCCCATGCCTTATGCTCTCTTTTTCTTTCATCGGTATATTCGTAACAGCAAGTACCGTCAAATTCATACAGACCGTATGCATCCTTCGGGAAATGCGCCGGAACCCAGTCAAGAATAACGCCGATTCCTGCCTGATGGAATTTATCAATCATGCATCTGAAATCATCAGGTGTACCGAATCTTGAAGTAGGAGCGTAGTAACCGGTAACCTGATATCCCCATGACCCGTCAAACGGGAATTCGGTAAGAGGCATAAGCTCGATATGTGTATAGGACATCTTCTTCATGTAAGGGATAATTCTGTCAGCAAAAGCCGTATAGCTGAGAGTTGTTCCATCCTCATTGAGAACCCATGAGGACATATGTACCTCATAGATATTTACAGGACACTTGTAAATTATCTTTTCTGACTTTTCGCTTTCCCATTTTTCATCAGACCATTTATAGTTGCTTTCAAAAATTTTCGAGCCGTTGTCAGGTCTTGTTTCAAAATGATTTCCGTAAGGGTCGGATTTAAGAAGGAATTTGCCTGCCTTTGTTTCAATACAGTATTTGTATGTCGAAAACTGCTCGAGGGCAGGAATTGTACATTCCCACACACCGTCAGAAATCAGACTCATCTTATTGGCGTACTTATCCCATTCGTTAAAATCACCTACTACTGAAACACTTACTGCATTTGGTGCCCAGACTCTGAAGCAATGATACTGCTGATTATCTTTTTCTATTCTGTGAACACCGAAAAACTTATAAGCCTCACTGTTCTTTCCCTGATAGAAAAGATACAACGGAAATTTATATGTTTCCGGCATGCTGTCTTTGTTAAAATTATTCATAGTGATAAACTCCTCCTTATTACAATTTATTTTAACATTATTCTGCAAAGTATTCAAGCTTTTTTAGTAAATATAAATAAACTTCATGAAATCTATATATTTTACATTGTATATTTTAGTGCATATTGCCAAAAAATCTTTGTTTTATTTATTACATTTTAAAGAATTTGAATATTCTGAAAAAAATCCCTGCATATTTTACCTCTAAACAAGCTTTATGCAGACAGCTGTAATGTCATCCTGCGGAGTTCCGGAAGTAATTTTCCTTGAATATCTGCAGATATTTTCCGCAAGTTCATCAGGTTCTGTACCTAAAATCAGCTGCTCCTTTATATACATATATGCATTTTCAGGTACACCGTCAGACATCATAACAAGTACATTCCCTTCAGAAAAGCTGCACTCCCTGGTACATGTGTGTGCATCATGGATAATGCCCACCGGATTTGAGGCAAAGCTGAACATCATCACCGAATCGCCGTATTTTATAAGCGTTGATGAAGCACCTGATTTGCAAAGGGTGACTCCACCCGTTTCAAGATTGATTTTTGCAATGTCGAGAGTTGCAAAGCTTTCCTCCTCCGATTTTGCAAGCATAATCGTGTTTATCATTTTAACCGCACCCTCACAGCTCATCCCAAGCCTTACCAGTCTCTTGAAAAGCTTTGCGGTAATCTGGGAATCAACAGCCGCACGGCTTCCGTGACCCATTCCATCAGAAACAAATACATAGGCATAGCCAAGTCCGTCGGTAAAGTATCCGCAGGTATCGCCCGACTGTTCCCCCTCCTGCGCACTCAGTTGAAACTGGGCATAATCAAGGCTATATTTTGTTTTCTGGCTGAATCGAATTCTTGTTTCTCCCGGACATGCAAAGGTGTGCGGACATTCAAGAGGAACGCTAAGCTCACGGCTTAAAATATCGCACATCTGCTCAATATCAATTTCTACATTTTCACGTATATAAATTTCCGCAACAAGGCGGTTTTCATTTGTATAGAAAACTATAGCCGAATTGAATTCTACGCTGTATCTGTCAAGGGTTCTGCAAAGAATTGATGTCATACTTTTTGAAATATTCACATTGATTCTTGACGAAAGCGAATTTACTATATCCTCGGACGCCTCCATCTGTGAAAACATAAAGCTTCTGTTTTCATTAAGACGCAGCATCAGCATTTTTGAAAATGCATCATCTCTTTTACACCTTTCAAACTCCTCAAGGATTTTGTTTTTACTCACACATTCAAAGCCTGCCGGAAAAATCCCCATTCTGCCGCTTTGAATTTTCATAAATGCAGAGTTGGTATTTTCAAAATTCTTCTCCCAGCAGTCAAGCCTGTTTCTGCATTTTCCGCATACCTTTGAGGACACCTTCTCAATATTGTCAGCCGATTTCTGTTTGCATGCAAATACCGCCATAATATCCATTACATTCTTTCGTATATCCGAAAGTGACCTTGCGGCAAATTCCATTTCCTTGCCCAGATATTCGGTATTTTCCCTCACTGCACCTGCACAGAATCTGCCGCCCCTTGTAACAAGTCTTTCGGGAATAAGCAAAAACAGTATTGAGCCAATGATAACATCTGCCTGCACAAAAAACGAAGTGTCATTAACACCTGTCGCAAGATGTCCCAGAAGAATAACTCCAGAAAAAATCGCTGTCATGGTAATTCTGCTGTATCCCGAAACAAAGCCTGCCAAAAGCCCTGCAGCACCAAAAAATGCTGTCTGAAGTCCAAGCGCACTGCATCCCAAAAAAATCCCTGCCGAGCCTAATACACCGCATACAACGCCGCCGCTGCATCCAAAAAAACGACATGCACACAGCAATACAAAAACAGATAAGACAATTCCTGTGTTAATGACAGAAAATTCAAGTCCGCAAAGCACTGCTATTGCCAAAACAAATGCAGCAGAAAGCGAGGTAAGAGTCTTTTTATCAGCTGAAATACTGTTCGGGAACGAAAGTATGTCAGCAGTCTCCATGACAAAGTACGCAGACACACCGCATATCGCCGCATACAGAATATTCAAAACCGCCTGCCTGAGACTTCCTGTTACAACAAGTCCGAAAACAACTCCTGAAAAAGCCATACTTATAAAGGTTACAAAGGCAGAGGTTCTGGAGGTGTTATCCTCCTTCATTATCCACTTGCCTGCCGTAATCAGAACAAGCGAACAGATTATAAATCCGCCCTCTGCAAACTGTCCTGCCGACAGATACGCAAGCACTCCCCCGATGCATGCCGCTGTTGTCCCCAGTGGCGAAAGTCCCCCTGCAAGAGCACACAGCAAAGGCGCTGTAACATGTCCGTCAGTCGCAAACACAACAATAACCGAGCACAAAAAAACCGTAAACGGAATAAGTACCGTACTATATTTTCTGCCCTTTTCAACAATCATTTCTTTTAACATCTTTTACACCTGCCATAATTATATATTTGGTATTATATAATTATACAGGCTATCTGATAAATATATTGTCACATACGGGTATCAGCTTTTGAAACGCTTTCGGGAATACTGTTTGAAAATTCTGTTTTATAGTTTTTTATGTTATTTCAGGCGTAAAGCATGACCTACTGTTTACCTGTAAGCTCCGAAAAAGTATTGACAAGGCTTGTCCACATTTCCATATCAAGCTGCTCACATCTTGCGTTTTTATCGAGCCCTGTCTTTTCAAGAACATCAGTAATTTCACCCTTTGACATTCCCAGCGCCGATGAAAGTGAATTCACAAGAGTTTTTCTGCGCTGTGCAAATGCTCCCTTTATAATTCTGAAAAACAGCGCTTTATCATTGATTTTGTCACGGTATTCGAAATCAGGCCGTATCTGAATGACCGCTGAATCAACATTCGGGGCGGGCATAAAGCTTCCTCTTGAAACATTGAAAAGTGTTTCCGCTTTGCCGTAATAATTGACAGCCGCTGTTATTGCTCCCGATTCCCGTGTTCCCATTTTTGCGCACAGACGCTGTGCCGCCTCTTTCTGAACCATGACAGTAATCGCTTCAACCGGCAGTTCGTTTTCAAGAAGCAGCATTATAACAGGTGATGTAATATAATACGGAAGATTTGCACAAACAGCAACCTTAAGTCCCGAAAACTCCCTTTCAATAAGTGCCTTCAGGTCGGTTTTCATTATATCCTCATTAATAACCTTAAAATTATTATATTCACTCATTGTTTCATCAAGAACCGGAATAAGCCTTGAATCAATCTCAACAGCAACAACCTTATCGGCACGCTCTGCAAGTTCAGCCGAAAGAGTTCCGAAACCGGTACCGATTTCAATAATACCGAAGCCCTCCTGTGCAAAGCCGTATTCGGCAATCTTCGGACAGACAGATGGGTTTATCAGGAAATTCTGTCCGAGACCTTTTGAAAAGGTAAAACCATATTTTTCAAGCAGCTGCTTTATGACGCTTATATTTGTCAGATTTTTCATATTTTTTCTCCACTTTATTTTTTTCGTATGTGTAAGATTTTCGTAGGCAGATAGATTTATATTTTTCTTTCTAACTTAATTTTATTTTCGTACTTTCTTGCTTGTGCAAGAAAGATACCAAAGAACACACAAACTTTCTTATAAAAAGAAAGTTTGAACAAAGAAAAATGAAACTTCATAATTTCAAAACAATTCAAACTGTTTCCCATTAAAAGAACTATCATACCCGATAAAAAGCAAACTGTTACAGATAGTCTGCATATAACGCAATTCTCCCCGCAAATTAAGCTATAGCTTGAGAAAGCTTGAAGTTTCGAACTTACAAATTCTATTTTAATTGCAACCATCTATAAATGGACTTTTAATTTTGCAATTATGAAGTTGACAGGTACAGGGAAACATTATTATTTAATCGACAAATTCATGCATAGAATTTTTTCTTTTTGGTCAAGCTTTTTCTGTTTCGAAGAAAAGAAAAAGCTTGTGCATTTCTTTGGTTCGTTTCTTTGTGCAAACAAAGAAATGAACAGAAAGTTTGAAA
>SVNU01000148.1 GCA_015066715.1 Ruminococcus sp.
TGACGCTCCGCCCAGCACCGACATCAGCATCGGGCGCATATCCTCTGCTTTTTCGATTGTGTTCACAAGCGGGTTGTAGCTGTGATTTTTCTTATCCTTTTCAAGGTCAACCGCCGCATCTGCAAGGTAGATATATCTGCCTATATCGTAGCCGATTTTGCCGAGATAGCTTTCCCAGTTATCCTTTTCAGGGACAAAAACAGCCGCCATTATTCTGCCAAAGGCATTGGCACATAAGTCAGGTTTCAGGTCATTGTTTTCTTCAAGTATCTTTATAAAATCAAGCTCGTTTTCCATAACAGAAATCTGGACACGCCACTTGTTCTTTATATCATTATATGATTTTTCAAGCATTGAAGCGTATTTTTTTGCCGAAGCCTTTTTATCATCCTTCCAGTCATCAAGACACTTGTGATACGTAAGTGCAATGGTCATATCCGCCGCATATTTCGTGTACTTGTTTGTAAAAAAGCTGTGCTTTTTCATAGGGTGAACAACACATCTGCTTTCTCCCAATATTTCATCAGGCTCGTAAAGAGAGGTTAAAAGTAAAAGCAGAAAGGTAAGGTCGTAACTTAGCGACATACGTCCCTTTAAACCGTATTTTTCACCGAGAACATGACACAAACCGCAGTAGGCGGCTTCATAGCGTTGCTTATCTTCTTCTGACAGGTCGTTTATATTAGCCTGAATAAAACCGAACATATTTCCTCCTTATGTCTTTTTTATAAACTCCTTACCGCATTTCGGACAGTTTACCTTTATCCTGCCTTTGCCTTTGGGTACTCTCATATACATTTTACAGTCACGGCATTTGATATAGCAATGCGTCTTTCTGTCATTCCACATTCTTTTTCTCTGCCGTATCCACAGCTTTGGCTTCTCCGCAAGCTTTAAGTATCTGTTAAGTTCTGCACGACGTTTGGTGATATTCCTTGAATAACAACGGAAGATTGCCCATATCATAAGTGCAAGAGCTATGAAATACATAAATCTCAGCGGCTCAATAAGGGATACAAAAACCAGTACTATCGCTGTAATCATCAGAAATTTTCCCAGCTCATCATTTCCATATCGTCCGTACATGGAACGCTGTAATTTAACTCCTAAATTCTGTAACCATTTTTTCATTTCAGTTGTCCTTTCGTGTATATAAATTAAAAATAAAAATCAAGGCGGCCGAATATATCAGCCGCCCTTTGCAACAATTCCCCATGTCTGTATGTTTGAAAGGAAATCATGATATTTTAAGGGGATATCATAGACACAAGGACCTTTTGCCATTTCGTAGGTATATCAAAGTGGTGTGGAGGTTGGCAATGTTACTGTAAAGGTTGTTGTCAGATTCTCACTTTTCACAGATACCTCGCCGTCGTGAAGCTCTGTTACACGCTTTACTATTGCAAGACCTATTCCGTTACCCTCGGCGGAACGGGATTTGTCTGCCTGATAGAATTTTTTAAAGATGTTTTCAATATTTTCGGGAGCAATCTCGCTTCCGCTGTTTGAAACGGATATTTTGAGCTTATCCTTTTCCTGCTTTATGTCAATACCGATAACGCCGTAATCAGATGCAAACTTTATAGCGTTATCAATCAGATTTATCCATACCTGTTTCAGCATTTCTTCATTAGCTGAAATCATATACTCATCAAAATCAATGTATAATTCCAGCTTTTTCTTTTCCCATTTACTTTCAAGAAGTAATACGCAATTACGTATCTGCTCGGAAAGGTTGAACTGAGTTACATCGGTAAGTATTGCCTGATTTTCAAGCTTTGTAAGATTTAACACATTTGTTGCCATATATGACAAACGGAGCGATTCCTCTTCGATTATGTCAAGATACTCCTTTCTCTGCTCATCGGTAAGATTGTCCTTCTTGAGTAGCTTTGCAAAGCCTGCAATTGAAACAATAGGTGTTTTGAACTCGTGAGAGAAATTGTTCACAAAATCACTGCGGAGCATTTCTGTATTTTCAAGCTCCTCCGCCATTTTATTGAAGCTTTCAGCTACTTCCACAAATGTAGGATGAACAGCTATAAATCTTCCATGTTTAAGTCTTGCCTTGAAATCACCTGATGCAAGGCGGTTCATCTGATTGATTATATTATTGACCGAGCCAAGTGTGATTTTACTGAGAACGGCAGTAAGTGCCGCACCGATAATCGTGCTGACAATACCGATAAACAAGAGTATTCCCCACATTGAGGGCTGTTCCTTGAATATAAAGTCGGTTTCCACCATTACATAAAGAATAGCTGCGGAAATCAGAAATGCGAAAAGAATGATAAAAAATACAAATGCGGAAAGCAGTAACGTAAGAGCGATACGGTGTTTTCTTTCTTCTTTTTTCATAGCTTTTTCACCGCCTTGTAGCCAAGCCCTCTTACCGACTGGATTTCAAACTCCTCCCAGCCTTCAAAACGCTTTCTCAGTCTGCCGATATGTACGGTAAGGGTTTCCCAGCCTGTTTCGGTTTCTGTTCCCCAGATTTCGTCCATAAGCTGAATGCGGGTGAATATTTTTCCGGGATATGAAAGCAGTTTATACAGCAGTAAAAACTCTTTCTGTGGCAAAAGCTGTGATTCGCCGTTTCTTGTTACGGTAAATGAATCGTAATCGAGAATTACACTTCCGATTTCGATTTTCCGTTCGCTGGCTATCTTTGCTCTGCGTAAAAGTGCCTTAATTCTCAAAAGAAACTCATCCTCATCAACAGGCTTTGTCATATAGTCGTCCGTGCCTGCAAGAAAGCCCTTTTTCTTATCAGAAGGCAGCTGCTTAGCCGAAACCATAAGCACAGGCAGAGTGTTGTTGCTCTCCCTGAGAAGCCTTGTAAATTCATAGCCGTCAAGCTCAGGCATCATTATATCAAGCACTACTAAATCTATATGTTCCGATTCCATAACATCAAGAGCCTTTATGCCGTTTTCTGCTGTAAAAACAGTATAATTCTCCGACTCAAGAACTGTACGGAACAACAGCCTTGTATGCTTATCATCATCAACTACGAGAATATGAAACATTTTATTCTCCCCCTATGCTTTTACTTTATCATACTTTTCTAAACTGAAAATAAACTGATATGAATGTGACGTATATTTAAAATTTATTTCTTCAGGTTTATCCTCCATTTATCATTGAGCTTTTTATTCTTGTGCATATAACTGAAGCTTGCGGCAAAGTCAATAAACAGTATAAGCGTTATTATAATACCGAAGCGTAATGCGGCATCTCTGTCAATTCGTGTAAAAATATCCGCAACAGGTCTGGCGCAATAACCCATAAATAATGTCAGTATCAAGGCAAAGCCTATACTTGTAGGAAAAGTTGTATATTTTGATATTTTAAAAGGAACCCAGTCGTAGTTCCAGTATTCAACGCCGCAGATTTTCTCAACAATAGTTCCCAGAATATGCTCACCTACGCAGATTATGATAAAGGCAACCGCATAATAAAAAATCCACGATGCTTTACCAGTAATATCGGTTTTTATACCGAATACGGCAATGTTATCGGGTGTTCCGAAGCATAAACCGAAGCAGGTTACAAGTAAGCCATAACCCAAAAGAAAAGGTAAAGTCATATTTCTGTTGTCAACAAAGCCTTTAGTAACAGCAAGCCAAAGATTTTCGAGCAGCCAGCCCATAAAGGATATAAGGGCAATAAATAGTCCTATGTAGCAATAATCCGTATAAATCCCTCCCTTTTATAAGAGTATCATATAGGAGAATTATAAACTGGAAATAAACAAATGTTAAAGGTTCAAGTCCAGTGTGGTATGTCCTCACAGACTTGAACCATTTTTGCATATATAAACCAGATAAAAACCCATTATGCGCCTACCATATTACTTGCTTGAAACCCATTTCACGCAGGAATTTTTTATCCCATAAACGGTACTTTAGGCGATTTTCAAACAAAAGAAAAAAGCCTTTAAACCGTATGGTTAAAGGCTTTTGCTGGCTCCTGTTACTGGACTTGAACCAGTGGCATCATGATTAACAGTCATGCGCTCTCGCAGTCATCTGATTGGAAAGTCCCCAAGCATCTCCTGCAAGCGGCGTTGCCTTTAATGCAACAGAGACATACATACCCGTGCTGACGCCTGCTCCGCAAGCTCCCCAGAAGCCGCAGGCACCGCCGGGGACCTGCTTTCCTCTCTTTTGCATCTCATACAGTGCGGCTTTCAGGTCGATATCTCCGCCCACATTCCTGTAAGCGGTCAGGAGAGCAGAACTCACCATCGTATGATGCTCAAGACCGTGCATATGGCAGGATGGCATAGACATCATTTCTTCCATGATCTCAACGGGGTCTTCAGACCTGCTGTTTAAACACATTGAAATGATTCCGTCCATTCCACTCGTGTGACATTCATCGCAGACAAAATGACCGTTTACACATCTTGTTTTACTGTTCTGCTTTTTGTGGCAAAGCTCGCACTCCATCGCTTCGTCAGCGTCAAGGTATTCAAGCGGCGCTTCGCAGATCAGACATTCTTCATTCATTCAGATCACCTCGGCAAGAAGAGCTAAAGGGCAAAAACAAACATCCGCTAACTTAATTTAATAGCCTCAGTTTTTTAACATCTCTTCAAACACTTCAGTTGGTACAG
>SVNU01000149.1 GCA_015066715.1 Ruminococcus sp.
CACCATATTCGTGATAAGATATATAAAAGGCGGCGATTGTGGGTGTTGTTCAGATTATACCATCACAAAGCCTGCTCGTCAAGTCGTTTGTGGTGAATATTTTGAAATTCCACAAATATAGTCTTTTCGAGAGCGATATAAGGAGGAAAACAATTATGACAGAAACAAAAAACACCTGCATCGAGGTGTTCGGAAAAAGATTAAAGGAATTACGAAAGGAGAACGGCTACACCATTGAGAGTTTTGCAGAGGTAGTCGGTATAGCGAAAAGCACGCTGGGTTATTACGAAAACGAGAAACGTCTGCCCGATATTGAAATCCTTACGAGGATAGCCGACGCACTGAACGTCAATGCGGATTATCTGCTCGGCAGAACGAACACCACCGCACAGAAAGGAAAGCTGAAAACCGTCTGCGAGTTCACAGGCTTATCCGACGGTGCGGCGGAGTATCTGTCACAGCTTGCGAAGAACAAGAACTATGAAAAACTCTCAATCATCAATCATCTGTTCAAGGAGCTTTGCGAAGATTACGCTTTTTACTCCGACGGCGAAACTGCAAGCAGCGTACTCGGAGCCTTGTTTGCGTACTTTGATAAATTCGGCGGCTCTGAAAATACTTGGGAGGATTTTGTGGATTTAGGTGATGAGCAGAGAAAGCGTGTTCTCTCTGCGGCGTATAGGCAGTATATGCTCAATCAGGTGACAGAGGCGGTTGTGAAGAGTATGAGGGATTATGGGGAGTATAACAGGGAGTGTTGGTAATACAAAGAAATCAGGCACACGAACATTAAACGTGTGCCTGTTTTTATCATTTCATTTTAATAGGTCGCAAAACCTCATATCCTGTTTCTTCACGACATTCCCCGATTACAGCTTCAGTTGAAGCTTCGTTCAGATTTACTCCACCGCCCAGCGTATAAAAGCAATCATAATTATCATTTTTCGCAACAAGCAGTTTATTGTCCTTAATTATCAATGCTGCTGAACGCAAAGAAAAGCTGCCGTCTGAATTTTTATATCCTACATCCATTTTCATCACCATACAATTAAAGTATATTAAATAACTACGTTATCATTTAAAATTTCTTATTAGCTTTTTTTATTACAAGCGACATCGTTAATTGAACTTTGACACCATTCAAACAGCATACCAAATGCCTTATCAAAATCATAGTCGCTGCAATTTTGTAGTGACATACTAAGTTCTAGCACGGCTTTGTCCCTGCCATGCAAACACTCAATCAGTTCTCGCTTTGTTGCAACAAAATTTCCGCTTTTAAGACAATACATATTCTGTAAAATAAAAAATACTGATTTACAGGTTGTCGGCAGCTTTGAAATATTATAGTCCCGCTCGGCGTGAATATAGCGATGACATAACTCGTGATAAAGATTATTCAGGCTCAGCTTTATAAAATTCCGCATATCGGTTTCTGTATATTCAGGTATAAGATTTTTTAAAATGCCATAGTAATCTTTTGTTGTGTGCAGAAGATGACTGATTTCCAAAGGGTTCCAGTTTTTCAAATCCTCTTTACTGCAAATAAAACCGCAGGATTTATCAAAATTTCCTACCGAAACAAGTACGTCACGATAAGCCTGTAAATCATCAACCGACAGATTATCAATTACCGCCATAATGTCAATATCACTGTTGATGGTTGCCTCACCACGAAGATAACTACCCTGTAAACCAATGTATATAAGCCGTTCGCCGAATGCTGCTTTCAAATTTTGGATTAAGTTGTCAATATAGTCTTCTATTCTGAACATTCAGGGTCACCTACTTCTTCATTGCCAAGATATTTTATGTACTCCTTGCCCTCGTGATAATTCATTATGGGACGACGGAGCTTTGACGGATACAACGGCAGCTTATTCAGCACAAATAAATCAAGCCATTCATATCCTATCTGATTGTTGTCACCGTGCAATTCCACATTTGCCGACAAGCCCAGATACTCACAGTTGAAAACCAAATCAACTCTGTGGAAATCCTCGCCGTGTACACCCTCAATCACAAAAAGCAAATCACCGCATCTGACATCAATGCCCGTTTCTTCTCTTACCTCACGCACGACTGCCTGTGGGAGCTGTTCCTCGCTGTCCTGACCACCACCGGGGAGAATGTAAAATTCTTCGTTGCCGTCATTTAATTTAATTGCAAGTAATTTGTTATCCTTGATTACAACTGCTTTTGCGGACGTTCGTATTTCTCTTGACATTTATAGTTCCTCACTTATTATGATTAATTATTCTTTACCGTCGTAAAATTTTCATTTGCTCTTCAAAATTATAATAGTGCTAAAATCTTCTCTATCCGCTCCGTACAATCCGCCTCACGAGTCTCACTTTTTCTCCAATCGTCAGAAAGCGGAAAATACAGCTTGTCATTAACCGATTTGCCCATATCCCATTTACCATTTTCGCTACGGTTGTCATTCAGCCAATCTGCAACAAAGCTCAGCTTGTGCCGAGTATGCTTGTATCCGACAATCAGTTCTATTGCACCGAGATATCTGCTTGCATTTTTGCTTTGAAACTCCTGCGGAGGAGCAGTAAGCTTACTATCGTAAATATAGTAGATGCCTTTATCGAAATTCAGAATATGCTCAACAAAGGCATTCTCTGTTTTCTCATCAAGGCAATCACACAAAAGTGATACAGGGTAGTAATTTTCAATTCCTATAATTCTTCCGCCGTTTGGTTTCAGAATGTTTTTGTAGGCTTCAACATATTTATCATAATTATAGCTACCGTCTGCAAAAGCAGTAGTCACTATTTCTGCCCACTGTTCAGCAACCTTATTTGCAACAGTGTTATCCTTTGTAAATCTTCCTATACCAGTAGAAAGAATCAGCGATAAAAACACATTCCAATCGTGAACCTTTTCAACTCTGTCCGGAATAGTCTTTTTTTCCCACAAGACAATCACTCATATACTCAACAGCTTTCTGAATACACTCGTCCTCAATGGTATAGCCAAGCCTTTCAAGTCTGCGTACAGCCTGCTCGGTCGTGATACGGGAATTGCCTGCAATGGCAAGGGAATGATAATCGCCCCAACTGCCGTCGGCGTTCTGCCATTCTATTATTTGTTTTGCCCATTTGCTGTTTTTGTGCATAATTAGCTCCTAAATTACTGTTGATTGAAAATTTCTTATTACTTCTCTATAATTTCTTTTGCTTCGTGGAATGCTGCCAATTCTTCAATCGCAACATCAATACCTTTACAATCAATAAAATCAGGATTGAATATATTTCTTTCTTTAATAATAAATTTTTTAGTTTTCCAATCCATTTTGCAATCCAAATATCCGACAAATTGATTTCCAACAAGAATTGAAAGAGGCCATTTCATTCCTTTTTTCTTGAAATACTCAAAAGAAAACGAATAATCAAAAAAGGTTTCAAGCCAAGTTTTGTCTCTTACAACAGTATCCATGTATTATATGTTCGACGAGGACACAAACACTGTAATAAACTTTGTTACAAATGACACCTCGGTGATGAAGGGTACTTATAGTGGGGATTTTTCAACTGGTGTTACGATTGATTTCACATCATACGGTGATAATTGGTACAAAAAACTTACAAATTCATCAGGAAGCAAAGCAACCTTAATTGACGGTAATGGCTTTGAGTGGGATTATGAAATATGTGATGTTGCAAAAGCACAAAGTGTTCTTGACAATCTCTAAAAAATACCGCCTCTCAAATTGGGAGGCGGTTTTTCTTTTCAGAATAAGTTAATTATAGGAATGCCTTTTCTCTGTACCATACGCACGGTCTGACCTGTTCCGCTGCGGTCGTTGCTTGAGTTGAAATAGCACACGCATATATCGGCAAGGTAATCCTGCTTTGTGCAGCCTGTGCATACATACGGCGCTTTGTCCAGAAGCTTGCACCGCTGCGGAACAAACTGTTTGCACAAATCGTGGCAGCAGCGTGAATGGCAGGTCTTGCAGGGAGCGAAGCAGGCTGAGCTTCCACACAGTTTTCTTTGCAGACATGATGTGTAATTTATACAGACAGTATGAGCCGATGAGATGAATTCTCGGTTGTTTCTGACCTCGCGTGTGACGGTTGATGGACTGCACCCGATTATTGCGGCTATCTCCCGAAAGCTGCTCTGAAACGCCAGGTGTTTTTCTATTACACATCTGTTGGTTAAATTAAGGTGTTGAAATTTCATGGTTCCTCTTTTCCGGCATTTCGGACACCTTGATTATACCACATTTCGTGCAGAACTTATTGCAACACTTTTTCGATTTTTCAGGCGTTTGTGCAAGGGTTATTGCAACATTTCTTACCGGTTTTTTGCATTTACTTTTGCATTTGACCTAGTGATAAATCTATTGCTTGGTTGGATTTACCGTAGAGAAGAACAGAGGTATAATTTTGAGGTCGGGAAATTTATCTCCCTACTCTGATACTGGTAAATTTTAACATCAAGGAATTTTCGGATAGACGAAGAGGTAATCCAACCCAACAACAGAATTTACATCCCCAAGAATGTGGGCGGCGAACGGGCACAAGATAACATTACCTATTGGACGCAGGACAGAAAAACAGTTGAGAGATAGAGCCAAAAGTGATTGATACAGTCGG
>SVNU01000150.1 GCA_015066715.1 Ruminococcus sp.
ATTATTATTTAAGCAACAAATTTATGTAAGGAATTTTTTCTTTTTTGCTAACTTTTTTCTTTTCGAGAAAAGAAAAAAGTGTATGCATTCTTTTGTTACTTTTCTTGTGCAAGCAAGAAAAGTAAGGAATATAAACAGAAAGAAAAATATAAATTTTCTTTTCTATAAAAATCAGATTGATAACACAACAAAAGGAGAAAAAATGCCGTTTGTAAATGAAAATTTGACAGAAAAAGATAAGAAATTTATTGCTTCTTTTAAATTTCATAACCCAATCGGAAGATTGAATGAATTAGCATCTCTTCCGGAAGAATGGTCAATAGATAAGGAAAATAATTATTATCTTATATGTTTAGGTGGGCAGGGACGATTATTTGATGAAGAATATCCCCCAAATTATTATCATTTAATAATTAATAATAATTCTATTAAAATTGAAGCACGATATAAGTGCGAAGGGAATTATTCTACCGGTGTTGAAATATTATGGAAAATTCAGGGGATTTATGTTCCACAATCATTAATCCATATTTCGCAGGAAAAATTAAAGGATATTGTAAAAGAGGCTTTTTCATGTTATGGAAACATTCACAAAAATGGTCATATTATAAAAACCGAGTTTGATTCAATAGCCGAACCATTTTATTTAAAATAAAGCAAAGGAGAAAAAATATGTATTACTTAAAAACACAGGCGGCATTTGACGCTGCACACTTTTTACATGATTATGACGGAAAATGCAGTAACATTCATGGTCACAGATGGACAGTTGAAGTTACTGTTCAGAATGCCTTTTTGCAGAGAAACGGACAGCAGAAGGGTATGATAATGGATTTTGCTGACCTTAAAAAGGTTGTAAAGACAATTGCAGACCATTACGACCATTCTCTTATTTATGAAAAGAACACCTTTCAGAGTGACACGCTTGAGTGCTTAAAGCGTGACGGCTTCAGACTTGTTGAAATGCCCTTTCGCCCGACAGCTGAAAATTTCGCAAGACATTTTTTCATGCTGCTGAAGGAAAGAGGTTACCGTCCGAGCAACGTTGCTGTATATGAAACTCCGAACAACTGTGCTATGTACGGAGAGGATTGATATGATGTATAACGTAGCTGAAAAATTTTTAAGTATAAACGGTGAGGGTACAAGAGCAGGACAGCTTGCGGTTTTTATCAGATTTACAGGATGCAATCTGAATTGTTCCTACTGTGATACAATGTGGGCGAATGAAAAAAACGCTCCACACGTAAAAATGTCAGCAGAGGAAATTTATGCTTACATAAAGGAAACAGGCGTTAAAAACGTAACTCTTACAGGCGGTGAACCTCTTATTCAGGAAAATATCAGAGAACTGCTTGAGCTTATAAGCTTGGATAAAGAGCTTTACTGTGAAATCGAAACAAATGGTTCGGTTGATTTAAAGCCATTTAACGATATTGAAAACCGCCCGTCATTTACTATGGACTATAAGCTTGGTACAAGCGGTATGGAAAAGCAGATGAATACTGAAAACCTTTCTCTGCTTGGAAAAAATGATACTGTAAAATTTGTATCGGGAAGTATGGATGATTTGTATGACGCAAAGGAAATTATTGAAAAGCATAACCTTATCGGCAGAGTAAATGTCTACATAAGTCCTGTTTTCGGTAAAATTGAGCCGCAGGAAATTGTTGGGTTTATGATTGAAAACAAGCTGAATAATGTTAATTTACAGCTTCAGCTTCACAAGATAATATGGAATCCGGAAATGAGAGGAGTGTAAAAAATGATTGATAAGGAAGCGATAAAGGAATGTGTGCGTGGAATTATTATGGCGATAGGTGATGACCCTGACCGTGAGGGACTTGCCGAAACTCCACAGAGAGTTGCAAACATGTATGAAGAAATGTTTGAGGGAATGAATTACACAAACGGCGATATTGCGAATATGTTCAGCAAGACTTTTGACTGCCAGAGTAATGGCGGTGATATGGTTATTGTACGTGATATTGATATTTTTTCTCACTGTGAGCATCATCTTGCCCTTATGTATGACATGAAGGTTTCGGTTGCGTATATTCCGGAAGGAAAGGTTCTCGGACTTTCAAAAATCGCACGTATTGCTGAAATGGCGGCAAAGCGTCTGCAGCTTCAGGAAAGAATAGGTGCGGATATTGCAGAGATTATTTCCATTGCTGCCGGAACACAGAATGTTGCGGTTTACATTGAAGGAAAGCATGCGTGTATGACTGCAAGGGGAATAAAAAGCAATAATTCCCTTACACGTACAACCACACTCAGAGGTAATTTTAAAACAGACGTAAATCTTCAGAACAGACTTATGCTGATGCTGAAGTAAGGAGGATTATGAAAGCACTTGTACTATTAAGCGGCGGTCTTGACAGTGCTACCTGTCTTGCACTTGCTGTAAAAAAATACGGAAAAGAAAATGTTATTGCCCTGTCTGTTTCATATGGACAGAAGCACACAAAGGAGATTGAAGCAGCAGGTAAAATTGCGGATTATTATGGTGTTGAAAAAACCGATCTGGATTTATCCCTTATTTTTAAGTTTTCGGATTGCTCACTTCTTGCGTCATCAAATGAGGAAATACCTCATGATTCTTACGCAAAGCAGCTTGAAAGCACTGACGGTGCGCCAGTGTCAACTTATGTTCCCTTCAGAAACGGACTGTTTCTTTCGTCCGCAGCAGCAATTGCGATTTCGAGAAAATGCAGTGTAATATATTATGGTGCACACTCGGATGATGCGGCAGGCAGTGCTTATCCTGACTGCTCAGATGTGTTTAATAATGCCATGAATACGGCAATATACGAGGGAAGCGGCAGACAGCTTGAAATTGAAGCACCTTTTGTGGGCATGACAAAGGCTGATGTTGTAAAAATGGGAATTGAGCTTGATGTACCTTATGAGCTTACATGGAGCTGTTATGAGGGTGCGGAAAAGCCATGCGGACAATGCGGAACATGTATAGATCGTGCAAAAGCTTTTGAGCTTAATAATATCGCTGACCCGGCAATAAAGGAGTAAATTATGGAAAAAAGAGAAAAAGAAAATCTTACACTGCTTGGAAATCAGAATACAAAGTACTGTGACGACTATGCGCCGCAGGTGCTTGAAACTTTTGACAACAAGCATCCGGATAACGATTATTTTGTAAAATTCAATTGTCCGGAATTTACAAGTCTTTGCCCTATCACAGGACAGCCTGACTTTGCCACAATTTATATTTCTTATATTCCGGATGTGAAAATGGTTGAAAGCAAATCGTTGAAGCTTTATCTTTTCAGCTTCAGAAATCACGGGGATTTTCATGAGGACTGCGTAAATATTATAATGAAGGACCTTATAAAGCTTATGAACCCGAAATATATTGAAGTGTGGGGGAAGTTTACTCCGAGAGGCGGTATTTCGATTGACCCGTACTGCAATTACGGCAGACCTGATACAAAGTATGAACAGCTTGCGCAGAACAGACTCTGGAATCATGACATGTATCCGGAAAAGGTTGATAACAGATAATTTGACATTTTAAGAAAAATATGATAAAATACTTTTCATATTAAAAAAACAAAAGGAGAAATAAGAATGGATATCAATAACAAAAATGTGGTAAACGTCGGCGGTAAGTCGGTTGTGAAAATTGTGATTGCAGTTGTGGTTGTTCTGGTGCTGCTTATTGTGGGATTTAACAGCTTTACTGTAGTTCAGGCAGGTCATACAGGTGTTGTTGTTAATTTAGGTAAGGTTTCGGAGAATGTACTTGAAGAAGGACTTCACTTCAAAATTCCTTTCGTTTCAGAAATTGTTCAGGTTGACAACAGAGTTTTAAAAACAGAGGTTGAGTCAAATGCGGCTTCAAAGGACCTTCAGAATATTTCATCAAAGGTTTCAATCAACTATCGTGTAAACAGGGCTGATTCTGCAAGAATTTACAAGAATGTCGGAAGCGATTTTACAAATGTAATTGTAAATCCTGCTATTCAGGAATGTGTAAAATCAGTTGCCGCAAAATATACAGCTGAACAGCTCATTACAAACCGTGCCACAGTTTCATCTGAAATGGAGGACGCAATTTCACAGAAAATCAATCCATACGGTCTTTCAATTGAAGTTTTCAATATCGTAAACTTTGACTTTTCGGAGGAATTCAACAAGGCTATCGAAGCAAAACAGACAGCACAGCAGGAAGCCTTAAAGGCAGAGCAGGACCTTGCGAGAATCAAGGTTGAGGCTGAACAGACAGTTGAAAAGGCTAAGGCAGAGGCAGAAGCATATAATCTTAAAAATGCACAGCTTACAGATAAGATTATCATGATGGAATTTGTTGAAAAGTGGGACGGAAAGATGCCGTCTGTAATGTCAAGTGCTCAGTCAATGTTTGACGTCAGCTCATACATAAAGGATGCATCAGGCAGTACTGCAACAGAAGCGGCAGAATAATAAAAAAACAAACGACGGATTTCTCCGTCGTTTCAGCCTGTAGAAAAACCTCGACATTTAATTTTGTGCCGATTAAATCGGCAGATTTAGATTGCGAATGAAGATAGTAAGGGGACGCTTTTTCTTGCAAAGCGTCCCCTCTTGAAAAACAGCCCACCG
>SVNU01000151.1 GCA_015066715.1 Ruminococcus sp.
AAATTTATATTTTTCTTTCTAACTTTTTATGTACTTTCTTTGTATGTACAAAGAAAGTACCAAAGAAATACATAAACTTTTTTCTTTTCTTCGAAACAGAAAAAAGTTTAATCAAAAAAGAAAAAATTCTTTACATAAATTTGTCACTTAAATAATAATGTTTCCTTGTACCTGTCAACTTCATAATTATATAGTTAAAATTCCATTTATAAATGGTTGCACAGCTCAAAATAAACTTGCAGACTTTCTCAAGCTATAGCTTAATTTGCGGGGAGAACTGCGTTTTATGCAGACTATCTGCAACAGTTTGCTTTTTATCGGGTATGATAGTTCTTTTAATGGGAAACAGTCTGAATTCATCCACAGTTTTAAGTATTATTTTCTTTGTTCAAACTTTCTTTTTATAAGAAAGTTTGTGTGTTCTTTGGTATCTTTCTTGCACAAGCAAGAAAGTACGAATACAAATTTAAGTTAGAAAGAAAAATATAAATTTATATTATTTCTACAGTATGAAAAAGTTCATCTTCAATTTTGAAGATGAACTTTTTTGATAAATATTAAATTCCGCACTCGTCATAATCCTGCCACTTTTCTTCGTGAACCTTATTACTGCTTACCTTAAAAACAATATAGGCAACAGAAGAAATTATACCGATAAGTGCTACAACAACAGGAATAAGAACGCCTAAGCTGCTTTTGTTTTTTTCTTCCATATTATGTCTCCTTCAAATAAATTACATTCCCATTTCAGCCTTGAGTCTTTCAAGTTCTGAACTCACCTTTGAATCGGTTTCAAGCTTTTCAAACTGCTTTGCTGTATCATCATTTTCAACATTGTTTTCAGCTGCAATTTCAGTAAAAGCCTGTGCTTCAGCTTCCTTTGCCATGATTTTTTCTTCCATTCGGTCAAACTTTTCAGAAGCGCTATTCGGGTCAAAACCACCTGAAGCCTTTGCAAGTTCTTTCTGAGTATCAGCCATCTTTGAACGTGCAATAAGCATTGCCTGACGGCTCTTTGCTTCCTGAAGCTTTGATTTTAAAACCTCAACCTGTGTTCTGATAGTTTCGGTTTGTGACGAAATTGTTTCGTACATTTCTTTGTACTGTTCTGTATTTTTATCAGCCTTAACTTTGTTTTCAAGAGCTTTTTTTGCAAGTTCTTCATCACCTGCTGTAAGAGCCTGCTTTGCTTTATTTTCCCATTCAGCTGATTTAGCAGCTGCTGCATCATACTGATTTTTAGCTGTTCTTTCAGCAGCCATTGCTTTTCCAAGAGCCTGTGTTGAATCGTTAAGCTCCTTCTGCATGTCAATAATAATCTGTTTTACCATCTTTTCAGGATCTTCTGCTTTGTCAATAAGATCGTTGATATTTGATTTGAGAAGATCACTAAGTCTTGAAAAAATGCCCATTTTGTTACCTCCGTTACTTTTTAAAAAGATTTTTTAATACAAGGCCGCCTCCCACAAGTGTAAATCCGAACATTAATATATATTCGAAAAGACTTGTTCCGTAAAAATGAAGTCGGACACTTGTAATTATACCAACAAGAATAACTGCAACACCGATTCCTGTTACAATCCAGCCGAAAATTTTACGTTCCATTACAAAAAGCATAACTATACCTATAAGAAGTGGTATAATAATAGTACCGTTCGGAACTCCCCAGCCGCCTATTGTGTAAATAGAGCCATATCCCGTCGAAACACGGACTGACTGGAATATCCAGAAAAGCCCTGCTCCCATAAGAACCAGCCCTATAAGAAACTGCATAAGACTGCCGGAAGAAGATTTTTTCCTGCTGCCGACGTTCATATTGTCAATTTCCTTCATAAGACGGCGCTGTTCTTCTTCAAGCCTTTTTAATTTTTTGTCCATTTCTATCTCCTGTTTGTAAGTATGGCTATATTATAACTCATTTAAGTGTTTCTGTCAAGTTTTTTTATTAATATTGCATAATGAAATTTTGGTAAAATGATACCTCAACATTATTTTATTCTGATTTGTGTTTTATTGAACAATGATGAAAAAAGTCAATATTACATAGTATAGATGTCATTATGTGATATTGTAAGCAGGTATTCATTTCTGTTATACTGTAAACAGAAATTCACAGATCTTTTTCGTGAATCTGCACTCTTTTTTCAGCAGGATTGCAGCCGTACATCTGACGGAATTTATTTACAAAAAGTCTGTAATTATTTTCAAATCCGCATTTTGACGCTATTTCACCAATAGTATAGTCGGTGTTCAGAATGTCATAATAAGCACATTCAAGACGTACAGAAAAGACATAATCCATAAATGTCTGCCCCATATACTTTTTAAAAAACCTTGAAAAGTACTCTTTATTGAGTGCAACCAGTGAGGCTGCATGGGAAAGTGAAATATTTTCGGAGTAATGCTGTCGGACATACTGAAGAACAACTCCAAGCCTCTGCACGTTGCGGTCGGTTTTTTTCTTGAGTTCAGGGTCGGTTCCGGCTCTGAAATTCATGACAAGAAGATATAAAAGTTCGTATACAAGGCTGTTAAGCTTTAAAAGGTAACCGCAGTCATGTTCAGAGGTATAAAGCTTTTCAAGCTTTTCAAGTATATCCTTTATAAGTACATACTTTCCGTTTATATTATTCCGTCCGGTAAAGATGCACCGAATCATAATACTGTCAATATCAGGGATATTTTTTCTGATTGTTTCGTAAGGAATCTGAAGAAGAAGATTGCGGCAGTGACCTTTGTTATATGCCGAATGAATTGTCTTACAGTTTATAACGGCAAAGCCGCCGCTGCCAAGACGGTATTCGCTGTCACGTACGCCGACAGTCATTTCACCGTCTGTAACGTAAATTATTTCAAAACCGTTATGCCAGTGCTTGTTTGTGAAAGCACCGTCATTTTCAGCAATGTGCATGAGCATTCCTGTGTTTTGTTCGTATTTTATCTGTTCGTGTGTATACTCTTGCATATTTTCACCTGCTTTTTATTTATATTATAAATTTTATCATAAAATGCCCGTTAAGGCAAGAAAGGAATTGATGTAAAATGTCGAAAACAAAAGAACTGACAGTCGGAAAGCCTTATAAACTTATTTTAGCTTTTGCTATTCCGATGGTGATAGGAAATCTTTTTCAACAGCTTTATAACATGGTTGATACAATTATAGTGGGAAAATATGTGGGCGTTAATGCACTTGCGGGCGTTGGGTCGACAGGAGCTATCAGCTTTCTTGTTGTAGGCTTTGCACTTGGTGTATGTACAGGTTTTTCCATACCTGTTGCACATGAATTCGGTGCAGGAAATTATAAGAAAATGCGAAAATATATTGCGCATTCAATATATCTATGTACTGCAACAACTATAATCTTAACTCTGATAACTGTTATTGGTGCTGCTCCGGTATTGAAAATTATGAATACTCCGGAAGAAATATTCAGTGATGCCTATAATTATATTATAGTAATTTTCGCAGGACTTGGTGCAACGATTTTTTACAATATGCTGTCGGGTATACTTCGGGCAATCGGCGATAGTAAATCTCCGCTGATTTTCCTTGTAATATCCTCATTTTTAAATATTGCACTTGATCTTATCTTTATTATAACATTTGATATGGGTGTATTCGGCGCAGGACTTGCAACGGTTATTTCACAGCTTGTTTCGGCTTTGCTTTGCCTTGTTTACATGATAAAGAATTATGATATACTGAAATTTGAAAGAGATGAGCTTAAATTTGATTCCCGTTATGCAGCAGGATTATCATCAAATGGTTATCCAATGGCTCTCCAGTTTTCAATCACAGCTGTTGGTTCAATAATTCTCCAGTCTGCTGTAAACACTCTCGGAACTCAGTCTGTTGCCGCAATCACTGCCGCATCGAAAATTCAGACGGTTGCAATCGGGCCGATGGAAAGCCTTGGAATAACAATGGCAACCTATTGCGGACAGAACAAGGGTGCAGGTAAATATGAAAGAATAAGACAGGGCATAAATCAGAGCCTTGTTATTGAAATGATTTACTGTGTAGCTGTATGTATTGCCGTTTCAGTATTCGGAGGAATTATAACTACTCTGTTTATTGACACACAGAATACAAGTGCAGCCGAGATTTCAAGAATTACCGAGCTTTCAGCTCACTATCTGAAAATCAACGGAGTGTTCTACCCTCTCCTTGGTCTGTTGTTCATACTCCGTAATTCAATTCAGGGTATGGGTTACAGTATGCTGCCGATGCTTGCGGGGGTAGCAGAGCTTATTGCAAGGTCATTTGTGGCAATCGGGTTTGTTGCAACTGTAGGATACGATGCAGCTTGTTTTTCAAGTCCGGCGGCATGGATTTTTGCAGACATCATCCTTATTATCACTTATGCTGCAAAAATGCGTAAAATGAAAAAGACAATGATAATCAGTAAACCGATACAGATTATTTCTTAGGAAATATTTTTTTACTGCCGCAAAATAAGCGGCAGTTTCAGTTTGTCGAAAAAGTCTTTAGAAAAATAACATTAAAATCTAAAAGTTTTGATTAAACTTTTTCAAAAGTTTACGGGGTCGAGGGGCAGCGCCACTCGTCGCCGTCCGCAGACGGCGAAACA
>SVNU01000152.1 GCA_015066715.1 Ruminococcus sp.
ATTGCTTCTTACCTTTTAAGCAATGCTGTGATTGACAAAACAGCCCAGTGGGCTGTTTTTCAAGAGGGGATGCTTTACAAGAGAAAGCATCCCCTTATTTTGTCCGTACTCAAATTTGCCTGCCGATTTAATCGGCACGAAAATTCAAATTGAGGTTTTTCTACAGTCTGAAAGAAGCTGTAAAAACAGCTTCTTTAATTATTCATGTCCGTATACACCCGCATATTCATCAAGAGTAATTGAATTTTCGGCATTATACATTCTTATAAGATCCTGCTCAGTTGTATAAATCTCATCGGAATGCAGATTATTCGCCTTCAGATAGTTTCCGTACCACAATCCGAAGAATGACCACACTGACTTATCTCTAAGCATCTCACTGATTCCCGGAACACCGCTGCATTCACTTATAGCAATCATTTTTTCACTGTCGGTCATCATTTTCATAAACTGAAACTGTTCCGAACGGCTTCCGAACACAGCATTCGGCTGAGTATAAATATCAATTGCAGCTATATCATATTTATCTTCATCAACAAGATATTCTTCATTCTGACCGTTCCATATCCATATAAGATTGTCAAGCTGATGATATTTTGTCATACGGTCAAACATAAGCTCATAAAGCCATATATATGCGTCCCCTCCGCTTGCACCCCACCAGTACCAGCCGCCGCCTGCCTCATGCAGCGGACGCCACAAAACAGGTATACCTTCCTCAGCAAGCTCCATAAATCCTGACGATATCTCATCAATATCTTCGATAAGTGCAAGACATTCACGGCTTATTACACCCTGTCGGCACAGGTCCTGCACTTCGGAAATGCCAAGTAATGCCACATCCTCATCAGTAACTGCCTTTTCAAGACTGAATTTTGTATCCTTTGCGTAAACAGCCGAATCTTCTGACGGTGAATTCCAGTACCACATAAAACCGACAATACCGCCTTTTTCATTCCACTCACGGGCGGCATTGAGTTCACTCTCAAGAGGCGGCTTACTTTCACCATATCCTCCGATATCACTGAATCTTATTACCGGATATTTCCCAGTAACATCATGAATATACTCCATTTCCCGGTTTTCATCGTCCTTAACATACTGACCGGTAATAATATTCTCACCGAGATTTTCCTTGAAATATCTGAAAACGTCTCTCATTTCATATGATGTTTTTTCCGAAACAGGTGCACCATCAACCTCAAGTTCATCTTCGTAGATATCTTCGTTGTTCTGGATTTTGATGTAGTCGATATCAAATTCATTGTCTGCACGGTTAATCTGAATGGTTGCGGCCCCTTTATCTATGTAAATACCATAAAATGTAACGCTTATAAATTTTCCTTTTTTGCTGTCAATAACAAATTCGCCTATATCATTTCCATTAACCATTATGCTGTTGATTACTTTTATATCCGCCGAAACAGACAAAGTTATATTATAATGCTGTGCAACAGGAATATTAACAGGTACAACAAGATAATCCGCCTGCTCACCCTTAAAGCCTGTAACATAGCCTTCACCCTTAAAACCTTTCCGCTCATCGGAAACTTTAAGATTTCCGTTCAATTCACAATCTTCTGCCTGAATAATCATACTTGCCTCAGCAGGAGTAATTTCGGGAATTTCAGCCACATACTCCGTGTATGAAACAGTTTCGGCCTCTGTCGGTTCAGCAGAATTTACAGAATCCATACTTTCCACACCAAGCGGCAGCTGAGAAATTTCTTCACAGGATGTAAATGTTATCAATAGAGTCAACAGCAATATAATTGCCTTGAATTTTTTCATTTCAGCTCCTTATAGTATAAACACGTCCCTGTTCAGTATCAAACGAAACAGTTCCGTCCGAATGGGTTGAATTAAGACTTTCACCATCGCAGGATACACTTATAATCGAATTTGTACGGATAGTACATTTTCTTCCAAGCAGTGAAACTATTTCAGCGGAAACAAGCTTTCCGTCATTCCATTTTATGGAAACTTCAAAACCGCCCTTTGCACAAAGTCCACTTATTTCACCTGTTTTCCACTCTGTAGGAAGTGCAGGCAGAATAACAATTTCATCAATACTGCTCTGCATAAGCATTTCAACCATAGCCGAAGCACCGCCGAAGTTTCCGTCAACTCTTATTCTTGGCTGACCGTCAAACATATTCGGATTTGTGGAGTAGGCAATAAGCTTTCTCACATTGTCATAAACCATCTGACTGTCATAAAGTCTTGCCCACATATTAGCAACCCATGCACGACTTATTCCTGCGTTGCCGCTTCCGTGGATAAGACGGCGGATAAGTGTTGTTCTCGCAGCATTTGCAAGCTTTGGAGTTTTGTTTGGCGTTATAATATGTGCCGGATGAAGTGCAAACAGATGAGATACAAACTTGTGTCCCGTATCTGTTTCATCATATTCCTCTGTCCATTCCTTAATCTGTCCGAACTTACCTGTTTCAGGCTGTGGGATTTTTTCAAGCAGTTCTTTAAGCTTGTCGGCAAAATCATGGTCAGTATCAAGAATTTCCGTTGTCTTTATAACGTCATTGAAAAGTATCGACACAATCTGATTATCAACCGAAGCACCCTTGCAAAGTGTACCTACCGCACCATTTTCTGTTTTATAGGAATTTTCAGGAGAAAGTGAAGGTGTTACAACAAGTCTGCCCTCACTGTCTTCACTCATATATTCTGTATAGAACACTGCCGCTTCCTTCATAATCGGATAATACTTTTCAAGAAACTCCCTGTCAAGTGTATACTCATATCTGTCAAATATATGCAGACAAAGCCACGCACCGCCCATACACCATATTGATGACGGCACTTTATTACCCTGCGGTGCTGTATCACCCCATATATCAGTTGCGGTATGAGCTACAAAACCATTGCAGCCATACATCTCTTTAGCAGTTTCCTTTCCGCTTTTGCATACTCTTTCAAGCAGGTCAAAAAGCGGCTGATGACATTCACTAAGATTACAGCTTTCGGCAATCCAGTAATCCATTTCAGTATTTACATTAAGCTCAAAACGTCCGCCGCAGTAAGGATTCATATCGTCATTCCATATTCCCTGGAAATTAAGCGGTTGTGAACCGTCACGGCTGCCGGATATCATAAGATAACGTGCAAAGTTAAAATAAAGTGTCATAAGCCCGTTATCGTGAATATGACTGTCACACTCCTTATCGTCCAGATCGTTTCCACGCATACGCAGAATACGTTCATCTGTAGGAAGATTTTTTGCATTGTCACCATTATCATCAAGACTTAATTTAACCTTGTCATATCTTTCCTTGTAGTCACACTGATGTCTGTAACGAAGTTCATCATATGTACATTCAAGTGCATATTCAACATCCATCAAAGCCGCATCATCATAAGCCTCATCGGCATAAAAACTGCTTTTTGCGGAAAGCACAATAAATGCTTCGGAAGTATCCTTTACATAAAGCTTATCCCCTTCCGTATAAATCTTTCCGTCTTCGGATGATGCTGATAAAGCAGCGGCAAATCGGATGCCGTCAGTACCACCAAAACCTCCTGTTAAAAGAATGGTATTGTCGTTTACAGGACGGTTGTTGTCATAGTAATCTTCAACACAGCTGAAATATGCACAAAAATCAAGTGTACCTTCTTCAGCAGTAAAATGAACAACCATTACGCTGTCAGGTTCTGAAACAAAAACCTCACGTCTGTAAGTAACTCCGTTATTTTTATATTCCACAAACGAAACAGCATTTTCCAGATTAAGTCCACGCTTATATTCTTTTGCAACTCCCGAAAGGTTCATATCTATATTAAGATTTGCCAGCGGCATATAATGTCTGCTTACAGGAGAAATACCCTGAACCTTTCTGTAGGCAACATCCTCAGCGGCACTTAATTTTTCTTCATCAAGGAGCTGTCGGATTTCCTCAAGACCTTTTTTTGCATCGGGATTTATTCTGTTTCTTTTTCCGCCCGACCACACTGAATCTTCGTTAATGCAGATAACCTCATTATAAGGCTTTCCGTAGACCATACCGCCGATTCTTCCGTTTCCAACAGGCAATGCACCTGCAAAGTTTTCAGCCGCATTTTCATACCATAAAACTGTTTCGTTCATACATATCTCCTTAAACTCTCAGAACTTGTTATAATAATATCATTAATTTTTGTTAATGATTATTTTATCATATTTCGATTATAAATGCAATGTAAACGGAATAATTTCCAATTATTTGTAACCTTTTTGACTTAATTTAATGTCGATTTATACGAAAATCAATTCACTCAGGCAAATAAAAAGAGCGACTTGTTCAGTCGCTCTCAGACTGTAGAAAAACCTCAATTTGAATTTTCGTGCCGATTAAATCGGCAGACAAATTTGAGTACGAACAAAGTAAGGGGACGCTTTCTCTTGTAAAGCGTCCCCTCTTGAAAAACAGCCCACTGGGCTGTTTTATCAATTCCCCCCTCGTAAATACGCCTTCGACAAGGGATTTTCGCTCACTGCGGTGAGCGACCAAAGGCTCTGCCTTTGGATTCCGCCAGCATTTTTGAAAAATTGCTGGACCAAAAAACTTTTAGTTCAAAAATCCTTAA